>NZ_JBNGOP010000005.1:0-265102 GCF_050589625.1 Maribacter sp. 2-571
AACTACTAACTACTAACTACTAACTACTAACTACTAACTACTAACTACTAACTACTAACTACTAACCACTAACCACTAACCACTAACCACTAACCACTAACCACTAACCACTAACTACTCATTAACCCAGCTGCAACGGCATTTCCCGTAACCGTTTTCCGGTAAGGCGATAAACGGCATTTGCTATTGCGGCTCCTATGGGGCCTAATGGTGGTTCTCCTACGGCTCCCGGGGTGTCGGCTCCTTCAAGAAGTATGATATCTATTTCTTTTGGGGCGTGTTTCATCAAGGCCATCTGGTAGGGTCCGTAAATGGTAGGTTGTAGCTCGCCGTCCTCAACGTACATCCGTTCAAAAAGGCTGGCGCTCATTCCCATAATTATGGCTCCTTCACACTGCGCCCGAACTTGATCAGGGTTGACCACGAGGCCAGGGTCCATGGCACAGGTAACCTTATGCACCTTAATTTCGCCATCTACTATGGAAACCTCCACTACTTGCGCGCAGGGGGTGTTGGCGTCCGTGGAAGCCGCAAATCCCATTGCCCGACCATTTTGCGTTTCGTTTGTCCATTGCGCCTTTTCCGCTGCAGCGGTAATTACCTTTTTAAGCCTTTCTCCTCGTTCGTCCGTTTGAATATGGTCCAGACGAAATTGGACGGGGTCTTTGTTGGCCTTTACCGATAGCTCGTCCATAAAACTTTCAATAGCGAACGTATTCGCCAATAAGCCCAAACTACGCCACCAGCTGGTCGCAAAAGGAAGTTTTACCCTCCACGAAATCGCTTGATGGTTGGGTATGTTGCCATATTGTATCATTCCGCCCCGCCATGCACCAAGATCAGCTCCCAATATGGGTTCCGCAATACCGGGAACCATAGGGGAACCAAAAGCGACATCACCACTGCTTACATTGTGTTCGAATGCCTCAATGGAACCATTGCTGTTCAATTTTGCTTTTAAAACATGGTGTGTTGGCGGACGAAAGGTATCGTTTTGAAACTCCTCCTTACGGCTAAAGAAACACTTTACGGGCTTTCCTACCGCTTTGGAAAGTACGGCCGCTTGAATACCATTGGGCGTGTGCAGTCTTCTCCCGAACCCACCGCCTAAAAAGGTCGGTACGATGTTTACGTTCTCTGCATCAAGGTCAAGTCGCTCGGCAATTTCATCACGGGTAATTTTCACCACTTGGGTCGACATGATAATGGAGGCCTTGTCGGCCTCAACGTGGGCCAATGCCCCATTGGGTTCTAACTGTGCATGTGCCCCGATCGGACTTTTATACTCTGAAACAATGGTGGTTTCGGCATCCGAAATAAGGTCTTCCACAGCTCCTTCCTTTTGTATCACGAAAGGTGTTCCCTTTCCCACGGCGATCATGGCTTCGATATCGGCGGTCTGTACCGTAGTATCCACTTTCCAATTGACCGTTATGGCATTTTTGGCATTTTCAGCTTCCTGTTGAGAGGTGGCGACTACCCCTACAAAGTCGGGTTCGGTAACTATTTTTACCACACCCGGCATCTGTTCCGCTTTTGAAGTATCGGCCCCGGAAAAGGTCGCGCCGATAGTGCTGGCCCGAACAACGGAACCGTATAGCATATCGGGCAAAACGGCGTCCATGCCGAACAATGGGGCTCCAAAAACCTTGTCCTTTAAATCTACTCGTGGTATGGGTTTTCCAATATACCGAAAGGCCTTGCCCGTCTTTAGCGGCGGGGTGTCCGGGACATCCCATTCTTGTACTCCCTCCGCAATTTCCGAATAGGTCATCGATTGTTCCCCGATGGTAATGCTGCCATTGGATACGACGGGTTGTACATCTCCCGCATCCATTTTTTTAATGGCCTCGTTTTCGAGCATTTTACGCATGGTGGCCGCAAGTTCCCTCAAGGGGACCCATAGGGCGGAAATGGAAGTGCTGCCCCCAGTGGCAAAACCATCCATGTTTCCGGAAGCCGATTGGGCATGGACCACCTGTATACGTTCCATTGCAACCTCTAGTTCTTCCGCTACCATTTGGGCAAGGCCCGTGAACGTTCCCTGCCCCATTTCCACTTTAGGGCTATGCAGGACAATGGTATTGTTTTTGGTAATCTCGAACCAAATGATCGGGGTTTTGGTATTGCCCATATACGGCGTATCCGCAGTGTTCACCAGTCCCGCTATTTTACGGCGTATGGGACTTCGAAACAGATAGGTGCCTACGGCTAGTACTCCCAATGTTCCCAGCCCACCGCGGACAAGAAATTTACGACGCGATACTTTTTTCTTTTCAGTAGCCATTATGTTATGGGTTTTTCGGTGGATTCCTGTTGAATTTCGGCCGCTCTATGAATGGCTTTTCGCATACGATAATAGGTAGCGCAACGGCAAACATTTACTATGTTGTTATCGATATCCGTATCGGTGGGTCGCGGTATTTTTTTTAACAACGCCGCGGTAGCCATCATAAATCCAGGTTGGCAGTAACCGCATTGCGGCACAACCTCTTCGATCCACGCCTGTTGTACGGGATGCGGGTTTTCAGGGCTGCCCAATCCTTCTATGGTCGTTATCTGTTTGTCCCTTGCAAATTTTACGGGATAGGAGCAGGACCGGACCGCTTCCCCGTCCACATGCAAGGTACAGGCCCCGCAGGCTGCCTTGCCACATCCGAATTTTGTACCCTTTAGTTCCAAAAGGTCCCGAACCACCCAAAGCAAAGGGGTGTTTTCATCGGGAACATCGACCGTTTTTAATATACCGTTTACATGAAGTGAAATTGTCATAGTCTTTTATATTGTTATTCGGATGGGATAATATGGCCTTGGTGGAACCAAGCTTTTACTGCGGCGATATACTCTTCTTTTGGAACAGGGGGCGGTGTTCTGGGGTTTCCATCGGCATCTACTCCCGGTTTCCAGGCCCACAGTACAAGTTCATGCTCCGTTAAGTGGTGCATTGTTTCTTCCGGACTTCGGCCGCCATTCCGTTCGGGGTCCATCATCGAGGTAGCGATTTCCGTGCGGCTCAAGCCCTCCCATTGCATCGATGCCGGAGCTAAGGACCATTCCGGAGCGCCGGGTACCCCCGAATAGGGATTGTTCTCCGATTGATGACAAGTTGCGCAGTTGGTGGCTTCAAAACCAGTATTGTTCGGTCCTCCCGCAATACCAAAATGATGGGGATGGCCGTCAGCTCCCTGTTTGGGTATGCCATCGTTAGGGTGGCAGTTTACGCAACGTTCGTGTGTCAACACCTGCATCATTTTATCGAACGGTTCATTGTCGGTTACCGTAAGATTGGCATCCGGTTTCGGTACGTAGGTGGATGAAACGGTATTGGAAAACACGACCACTATTCCCAGGGCGAGCGCGCACAAAAGGAAAAGGGGAGGAAAGAATTTTTTCATTAAGGATGGGTTCAAGCGTTTGTTGACTACTGATTTTTTCACTCCAAGTTGGGCAGCGACCCCGTTTTAGGAAATGACAAGGGCAGTACCACTGATCGTATGCTTCTTTTGTCCCAAAATGGAGCACTACCAAAGCGGTCCGTTAAAAAGGGTGCAATGTCCACTTTGGCAGCATTTTCTATTGGCTGTTAAAAGGTTATGCACATTTCTTAAAATTAGGAAAGTTTAGGGAAGGATACAAGGGTGTTCGCCATAGTCACGTTGAACCCGCCCTTATTTTATGGTTTAGGGTCAAAAAGAAGGTTTTTGTGGCGTGTTGAAATCGTTTTTCGGCTTCAGGGCCAGCAATGCTAAGGGTGTTCGGAAACCTGAACGATACCGATTATCTAGCAAAATGAGACCTCTACGCCTAGGAGGTGAATAAAAGAACGGTGAAAGACGCCTTCATTGTTAAGTACTTCGTTAACTAATTTTCGGTCGGTACTCTAGGTTTTTCAATCTGTTCTTTAATTTTGTACTTCCGATTTAGGCATTGTTTTTGTTTTTGGAAAAGAAATGTTGGTATTATGGTTGTTAAATTAAGGGTATACAGGGTCCTTTTAGCGGTAATTACGATTTGTGTTTGGCCCAGTGCGTTCGGTCAAGATTCGTTGATTACCGTAACTGCGGAAAAAGGTGACGGTATTTTGTCGTTGTTGCGAAAGCAAGGGGCCGATCCCTATGAAATATACGATGACTTTATTGCGATGAACGTGGACAATTTACGCGATAGTGTCCAATTATATGCCGGGCGCGACTATAAGATACCCCCGTTTAGGGTAGATACGGTGGCGGTAGTCGATAGTATCGCCAAAACGTCCAAAGCAATAAAAAAAATAACCGGAAAAGAGTTTGCCATTTTTGGATCGGAACACGCTTCGGTACTTGTTAAAAGTGAAAAACTAAAGGATGCGGTGTATTATCTGGTGTCGGGCCACGGAGGTCCGGATCCTGGCGCTATGGCCAATTATGGAGGTACCCAGATCGCCGAAGACGAATACGCTTATGATATTACGCTGCGTTTGGCCAAGGAACTGCTGGCGCATAGCGCAACGGTTTATGTCATTATAAGGGACGAGAATGATGGTATCCGGGACGATAGTATCTTAAAGATAGATCATGATGAGGTCGCTTATGGAGGCAAGACCATTCCACTGAACCAAACGGCACGTTTGAAACAACGGGTGGACATCGTTAACGAACTGCACCGTAAAAATCGCGGTAAATTTCAACGCTTGATCGTTACCCATATCGATAGCCGTAGTAAAGGCCAAAACATCGACGTGTTCTTTTATCACCACGAAAAGAGCAAGAATGGCAAAAAATTGGCCGAGAGCATTCATACTACCTTTCAAAAAAAGTACAAGAAGTATCAACCCAATCGAAAATATACCGGCACTTTTAAGGACAGGACCTCTTTATACCTCGTTAAAAAAACACACCCGGCCATGACCTTTATCGAGTTGGGAAACATCAAGAACAAAAAGGACCAACGCCGTATTTTAAATGTCGATAACCGACAGGCCCTGGCAAAGTGGATCGCGGAAGGGGTTTTGTTGGATTATGAAGGCGGTGAAATAGGGCACATCCGCTAATATTTTTCTTTTGCTAGTGTCCCCGTATCTTTCAGTACCGGTAAACACACCTTTTTTCGCCTACCCAAAAAATCACTGGTTTTTATTTGCGTAGTTTAACATCAGAAATGGTATAATATAACAATCTTGTTTTCCTGCCTTTTCCGTATCGAAACACGGAGTGCGCTAAGCGCTTATATGAAATCTAAAAAGGGCAACGACAGAAGAACTCAAAAAAACAGCGACATGAAACGCCTTCACCGCCTGACCGCTATTTTGACGGGGTTACAGGCAAAATCATCATTAAAGGCCAAAGAGATGGCGGCCCATTTTCAAGTCAGTACCCGAACTATTTATAGGGATATAGCCGCGCTTTCGGCTGCGGGTGTGCCCATTGGGCTTGAGAACGAGTACGGCTATTTTCTTGTCGACGGGTACCAATTGCCCCCGGTCATGTTTACGGAACAAGAGGCCCGGGCTTTACTCACGGCGCAGAAGATTATAGCGCAAAACAATGACAGCTCCATTATTGCCGCTTATGGTTCGGCCATGCAGAAAGTATTGGCCATTTTGCGAAAACCACAGCGCAACGATTTGGAAATGCTGGAAAGCAGGTTGCGACCTTCCACTAATAAAAATACGGAAAAAACCAGTGATTCCGTTACGCTGATACAAGGTGCCATAACCCAACGGCAGGTACTGCTGCTCCAGTATCGTTCGGGTTCCAAAGGGGAGGTCACCGAGCGTTCGGTAGCGCCAATGGCCATTTATTTCACCCAGGACCATTGGGTAATGGTCGGCCATTGTCGTCTAAGAAAGGCGATGCGGGAATTTCGAACGGATCGAATGCTATTCGTTGCCGTGACCGAGGATACCTTTCCGCCCAACCAATTTCGACTTTCCGATTATTTCGAAAAAAATAACGGTTTCTGAAAATAGCGCGACATAGGGTTGTCATAACCGGGTGTTAGTTTTGTCTCAAATTGAACAAGATGAAACAAATGATAACCGGTGCCATGCTATTTTAACCCGGTTTATGTATTAGAACTTCGTCATGAGAATCGAAAATATAATAAAACCGGATGTTTTCCGGGTTTGGGCATAGCCCCGCTACGGTCAAGCTCGAAAACATAGTGAAACGCCCGGTTTTGAAGTAGTTTCGGGTCGTAATAGATTTTCTAATGCATAAAACGGGTTTAACAACCATAGTTGGCGCACAAACCCTAAAAACGATGAAGCAGAACAGTTGTATCGAAGTGGTGACCTTTAAAGGAAAACCAACATTGACTATCGACGAAGTACGAACGGCCCTCTTGCGTACAACGCCCTACCTAAAGCAATTTGATGGTTTCCTATCCAGAACGATTTCGGTAAATGAAAAAGGCGATTTTTTAGATGTGGTCCGTTGGGAAGATATGGAAAAGGCAAAAAGAGCGGCGGCAAGTTTGCCCCAAAACGGGGAATTGATGAAACTGATGGAGGTCATCGACTTTAACTCCGTAAAAATGGAGCACTACACCGTTTTCTCCGATGCACCTTAAAAATACGATAAGATGAAGGGTATTCCATTTTAAAGTGATAATGGTGGTACGCCCTTTGTTAGGGCACTATTTTACGCCTGTAGTAATCTAGCAGTTGTTCAGGGCCCGCCCCTAGGAAGTTTTTTAGGTGTATGACGCCAAAGTGGTACTGCAAAACAACTTCTCCCTTTTCTTTATAGCGCCTTGCCGATGTTTTTACGTGATAGGGAAGAATGGTGAAAGGGGCCAACCCGTAAAGCCGGGAGATGTATTCGTTGTCTTCATATACCACGTACCGTTCATTGAATCCGCCAGAGGCTTCGAACAGGTCCCGGTCAATGAACAGGGATTGATCTCCGCCCCTGCAGAGTTTTACGTTGATACGGGTGAACCAGGCAAAAAACTGAAGAAATCGGCTATTGCTATCAAACTTCATTTGAAAGCACCCAACGCGTTTGTTTTTCCGGTAGGCTTCTATGATACGGGAATCGAATCCTATGGGAGGTAAGGTGTCCACATGAAGAAAATAAAAAATGGTCCCACGCGCCATGGAAGCCCCTAAATTCAATTGTTTGGAGCGTCCTCTTTCCGAAAAAATCACCGTGGCGCCCATTTCTTCGGCAATTTCAGCAGTACTATCGGTACTGCCCCCGTCGATGACCAGGGTTTCCAAAATAATATTGGAATCGCCGTACCGTTTTAAGTACGTTAAGGTACTCCCGATATGTTCCGCTTCGTTCAGAACGGGAATGATAATGCTTATGTTCGGGCTATTCGGCTTCATTAAGGCTCCAGTCGTACTTTTTATAGTTTATGGCGGCATTACCATCGATGGGCGTGTTTGCGTATTGGTTGATGTATTGCCGCAAGGAACTTTTCTTGGTAAAATCTTTTTTGAACCACTTGAAAATTTGGGATAGCGATGCCCTATCTTTTGCGATCGTATTGCGTTTTGGATCGTTAATAAATTCCCGGGCCGTTCGTTCCAGTTGTTGTTCCATTTGATCGGCCGTGAAGGCAACGTTCTTTAGTTTTGGGCAGGAATAAGAAGCACAGTTGATAGCAAAATGGATACGGGGCTCCTTCATTTTTCGCAAAACCTTATGTTCAATATGTCCCAAGGAAAAATAATCGCTCCCTATTTTTACAAAATCCTTGCTCCAAGGTCGGGAAATGTCCTTGATACTGTTGGTAGGGTAGTGGTTCAATATTAATTGGACCGTGGCAGCATTGTAGAGGTTGATGTAATAGGCCAACTTCTCCTGTTTGTCAGCGGTTTCGGCAATCGGGTGGTCACCCAGGAAGGTCAGGTATTCTTTTAGCTTTGTCTCATCTTCCTTGAAACGGCCGTAGTCTACATTGCCGTCATCGTCTACATATTTTTGCAACAATTCGTTCCATAAGGCGTGATCGACACTGGAATAGGTAGGTACATTTTGTGCAGGGCCGGACGCCGAGCAGGTGAATAAAAAAAGTAATAGCGCTATGTATTGCATCGCTTTTGTTTGGGAGAACTGTATATATAGTAGCAAGTAAAGCGGAAACCTTACAAAATGGCACCGTTCAAACGACGGTGCCATGTGTGATTTAAATGTGGTGCCGTGTTAACAACAACCGCCACCGTTATAATGCCAGGTGCTTTCGCTAATATGAATTTCATCGTTTTCGAGCGCTAAGGCCGCCGCGGTCTTGTCACATACGGCCAAAGGTTGGTTTTGCATCAATACATGCCCTTTTTTATCGTCAAAGTAATCTTCATCACCATAGTAAATGGCGGTCTTGCCCGTGAAAACACAAGGTCCGTCTTCCGGCATGGGGTCTTTGATGGCAGCAATTTCGATAGATTCGATAAAAATAAGCTCTTCCGTCGGATAATGGTTCGGGGAGAGTACCCGATACGATTTTCTCGCGCGAATTTCAATGGTCCCAAAACCGGCATCGGTCAATACTTTGATGTAGTCCTTGATCGGAATGCTTCCGCTCAAACAGAGTGCCCGTAAGCGATCGTCGTTACGTAGGGTCTCGTTCATGGGTTGTTCGCAGGTAGGGTCGCTCATTACCAAGCGTCCGTGGGGTTTGAGTACCCGGTACATTTCCGCAACGGCTTTTTTGAGGTCGTCCAATTTGAAAATATTGAATAGACAATTTTGCGCTGCGATATCGATACTTTCGTCGGCCACGGGTAAGGCCAGGGCATCACCTTTCACCAAGTTGACAAATTCGCTTTTGAACCAATCGTTTTCCGCTTCGGCGATCTTAAAGTTCTCCCGAGAGGCGGTCAACATTTCATCTACGACATCTACACCGGTAACGCCGCCTTTTTGACGTGAAAAATAGGCGAACTGTAGCAGTTCCATTCCCCCGCCAACACCCACATATAGTACTTTAGGGTCATTCACCAAGTCTTGGGCCGATACGGTGCTTCCGCAACCATAGTTCATTTCCTGCATGATCTTGGGAATGGAAAGGCCGGGAAACTGCCAAATCGGGTTGGTTGTACAGCATAGGCCTACGTCCGGTGTCAATGCGGCTTCTTTATATAAATCGTTAGTGGCTTCTAAATAACTCATAGTGTATACAATTCAAGTTCGTTTTGTCCTATTGGCCAAACGCGAACGGTTTTTAAATGGATGTCTTCTTTTTTATCTTTTCTGTCAAAAGGCTACAATTGGCCATTAACAGGTTATAATTAACAATCGTTTAAAAAATGATGCCCCTAAAGAACGATGTGAACAGTTTTCGAAGAAAACACGAACGATCTTCAGGCTTCATTTTCACTCCCAAATTTTAACAATCAGCAAGGAAAAAGCTTTGTATTCTCCCGGCAATTTCCTTTTTTTCAATACTCAATACTCAATACTCAATACTCAATACTCAATACTCAATACTCAATACTCAATACTCAATACTCAATACTCCATACTCCATACTCAATACTCCAAACTCCATACTCCATACCCCATACCCTATACCCCATACTCCATACTCCATACTTAATACTCCTAAAGCTCCTCGATCAGCGCCTTAAAGAGCTGTATCATTTTCGGTTCGGTCGCACTTGCAATTTTAATAATTTCCTCGATGTCCACCGGTTTTAGATCGTCCGGATCGCATTCATCGGTCAAAACCGATACGGCCGCAATGGGTAGTCGTAAATGATTGGCAACAATTACTTCCGGCACGGTACTCATGCCCACGGCATCTGCCCCCAGTATTTTGAGCATACGATATTCGGCCCTTGTTTCCAGCTGTGGTCCTACTACCGAAACGTAAACGCCTTTTTTTATGGATACACCCTCTTTTTCGGCAATGGCCTTAAGCCTATCGTTCATATCCTTGTCGTAGGGGGCGCTCATGTCGGCAAAACGATCGCCAAACTCGGCAACGTTCTTAAATGCCAGTGGCGAGCCACCCTGGAGGTTGATGTGGTCTTCGATCAGCATGATATCCCCTTTTTTAAAGGAGAGGTTAATGGCTCCGGCAGCATTCGAAATCAGTAATTTTTGGATGCCCAACAAGTGCATGACCCGAATGGGATAGGTAACATCTAAAAAATCGTAACCCTCGTACAAATGGAACCTGCCCTGCATGACCACCACTTTTTTACCTGCTATGGTACCATAGATCAATTTGCCGGTATGGAACTCCACCGTGGCCAAGGGAAAAAACGGAATATGGTTATAGTGGGCCTCGATCGGGTGCTCTATTTCATTTACCAATTGTCCCAGACCGGTACCCAATACAATCCCTATTTCGGGACGGTCGAAACCCTTGTTCTTTAAATATGCTACCGATTCTTCCAGTTGTTTTTTAGTCATTCTTTACATTTTTTAAAAAGGTATCAAAGGCAGGATGGTCCTTGATATCTTCATAGGTGTCCACATCGTTTTTTTCCGGCAGTAAATGTACTTTTTCATTTTTTAAATCGGAAAGGGTATCCTTTAAAACCGTTTGTTCCCCCCATGATTTGTTTTGGAAGAGTGTGGGCGTATGTTTTTTCATTCCCAAAAGATAGTATCCGCCATCGGTTGCCGGCCCAATTACAAAATCGTGCGTTTCCAAGCCGCGGAACGCCTTTTCCAGATCGTGTTGTCCCATATCGAACATATCGCTACCGATAATACAAATTTTATCGTAGCCCGCGGCAAAGCCGTCGGCGAAGGCTTTCGACATTCGGTCGCCAAGGGTGGCCCCGGACTGTACTTTTTTTGAAAAGGTTACATTGTCCCAAAGGTCGTTCGCACCGATTTTTTCTGAATAGTATACCTGTTTTTCAACATCAAGATTTTTGGTGATGTCCACCGTGTGCCGAAGCAAAAAAGTATAAATTTCCAAGGCCACGTGATCTCCAACCGTGGCCGCCAACCTTCTTTTGCCCTTGCCCAGTTCGGGGTTTCGGGTAAAGATGATCAATGCATTTCGGGTGGCTGTCAAAGGCGTTTTGTTTTCTTTTGAGCTCAACTATTCAGATATTAAGAGGGGTGTTCGTGTTTTTTGATTCGGATGGCTTGGTTAAGTAGTCAGGTGTCAAGGGTTTTTCGGATGTATCCTCTTTCCCTTTTTCAACAGTTTTCCCCATTCTCGGTCAAAGGCATGTACCTTATCGGTTTCGTTACCATCCATATCATATACGGGATTGCCCTTGTTTTTCCATTCAAAAATACCCCCATAAAGATTGGTTATCTGCGTGTATCCCAATTGCATCAATTTTTCCCCGATTTCTTCGGAACGCACCCCGATGCTACAATACACGACAATGGGAGCGGTCTTGTCGGGCAATTGTTGCTGCACCCTTTCGGCATCAAAATTTAAATAACCTACCCAAATAGCACCCTTTAAATGGCTTACCTCAAATTCCGTTTTGGCCCGGGTATCCAAAAGAATCAGCTGTGAAGCGTTTGCCACCATATCGCTATAGCGATAAGGAACGCTTTCGGTATTGTAAGTCTCCAGGGTCTCTTGTATGGTCGATTGCCCCAATAGAACGCTGGTGCCGAAGCTAAAAATGAAAATGATTCGAAGAAAATCCATTACTTTTTGTAAAAAACAGTTCAAAGATAGTATTTTCGAAGCGCGTTTTTTGAGGGCATAGCCCCCACATTTAAATTTGAACTATGATTTGGTTAAAAAACATGGCCCTACCAATATTGCTTCTTGTATTTTTAGGCTCTTGTAAGGAAAAGGAAAAAAACAAGAAACCCATGACACCAGATTTCAAGTCGGCCACTTATACGGAAACTTACAGGCCGCAGCTTCATTTTTCGCCCCCACAATTTTGGATGAACGATCCTAACGGTTTGATCTATCATAAGGGCAAGTATCACTTGTTCTATCAATATTACCCGGAGGATATCAAATGGGGGCCAATGCACTGGGGGCATGCCGTAAGTACGGATTTGGTACACTGGCAGCACAAACCTACCGCACTGTTTCCCGATGAGCACGGATATATTTTTTCGGGGAGCGTTGTTTTGGATTTTGGCAACACCTCCGGTTTGGGCAGCGCAGAAAACCCGCCAATGGTGGCTATTTTCACCTATCATGATGCGGAGGCCAAGGAAGATGGTGCAAAGAATTATGAAACACAAGGGCTGGCGTACAGTTTGGATGATGGGGAAACCTGGGAAATGTATGTGAACAACCCGGTATTGCCGAACGATGGAATGGAGGATTTTCGCGATCCAAAGGTTTTTTGGGACGCTTCCAATAATGCATGGGTAATGAGCATCGTAGCCGGGGACCATTTGCAACTATGGAATTCTTCGGACCTAAAGTCGTGGAAGAAGTTGAGCAATTTTGGAAAACGACGTGGCGCCCACGGAGGGGTTTGGGAGTGTCCCGATCTTTTTAAGATGAAGGTGGGCGATACGGATGAGGAAAAATGGGTGCTATTGATCAGCATCAACCCGGGTGGACCCAATGGGGGCAGTGCTACCCAATATTTTGTAGGTGATTTTGACGGGCAACAGTTTACCAGCGAGCAACAAGAAACCCAATGGGTGGACTGGGGAACGGATAATTATGCAGGAGTCACTTACTTTACACTGCCTAAGGATTATTACGGTGATACCTATGAAAACGATCCCGGGCAAGACCGCATTTTTATCGGTTGGATGAACAACTGGGATTATGGCCAGGAAACCCCGACCACTCCCTGGCGTGGAGCAATGACCGTTCCCCGGAAGCTGTCATTGCAAAAGGTAGCTGGCCGTTACATGCTTTATAACTATCCCGTCCCTCAATTGGAGCAATTAAAAACCGAGGTCCAAGAAACGGAACTGGAACTGGCAATAGGAGATAAAAAAGAAATCAAATTTGACGGTCTTGAGCAATCCGAAGTTCGTTTCACTACCGAATCGAAAGATTTTGTAGTAAAGTTAAAGAACACTAAAAATGAAGAGGTGGTGCTTACCATGAACAGCGAACAAAAATTATTTTTACTAGATCGTGTCGTATCCGGAAAAACCGATTTTAACGAAAAATTTGCCAACCAAATACAACAAATGCCGGTAGCCGAGCTTCCGGAGGGGCCTTACGAAGTTCGTATGCTCAACGATAGGTCTTCCATTGAGGTGTTTATCAATAAAGGACAGTATACAATGACCGCTCAGTTGTTTCCAACGGAACCATATGACGCATTGGAATTCGAAAACGTCTCGGAAACGAGCATCCGGTTCGATAACATTGTGCTTGCCCAAATGAAAACCATCTGGTAGACCGTTCTCTACCATCGGATTACAACGCTTACCCAGTACCGACCGACCACTTACCAACTGAACAAATCACCCGATTATCGGATTTTTACATTCCGATACATAAAGTAATACCAATTGTTGTTTAAAATGCGCCTTATACCATTTTTGGTATGAGATAGCGAAGTTCCTTTTCATTTACTGGCGTGGTAAAGGTTTTGCATAGCATTAGCCAAGCCAAACGCTTACAAGAAATGTAAATGGACAATGAACACGTTAGCTTGGCTCATTTTAAGTAGCAGTGGGTAGAACGCAAAAAAAGTAAGAAAAAACAACTAAAAAAAAGATAAAAAACGAAATAGCACAGGATTAGTCTGTAGTTCATCGATTAGTTATACTAATTTTTTTGAATTTCAGTTAAACCTATTGTTATGGGATAATGGACGCCCCCCCAAGTCCTTCTTAAACAGTCATCTACTTATGAGTTCAAATTGTAACAGTGCCTCACTGAACGTCTACGTGCCTTCTGCTCAGAATGCATGGGACGCTAAAAAGGTCAACCATCTATTCAAAAGAATCGCCTATGGTGTTTCGGCATCCGATACAGAGCAGGCGCTTTTGGAAAGTCCGGCAACCTTGGTCGATCGTTTGATCGATGAAGCCCTGGCAAAGCCTTTAATGCGCAAGCCTTCTTGGGCCGACGATTTTGATCCAGAGGAACCTTTGGCGAACGGACCGCGATTGGAATGGAAGGTCACTTTTTTAAATACAATGTTAAAAAATGGCTTTCGTGATCGCTTGAGCTTTTTCTGGAGCAACCATTTTGTAACGGGCATACCCGGTTATGGTTGCGCTTCGTATATGTACCGTTATACCAAGGCACTACAAACCCATGCTTTGGGCAACTTTAAGACCTTTATTCACGAAATAGGTCTCGAATCGGCAATGTTGCTGTACTTGAACGGGAATCAAAATACCAAGAACCGGCCCAACGAAAATTATGCCCGTGAATTATATGAGCTTTTTGCGTTAGGTGAGGGAAACGGCTATACACAGACCGATATTGAAGAGACTGCCAGAGCGCTTACAGGGTATAACAAACGCGACACCCGCTGCTCGCCCCTCTATTTTGTAGAGAACAATTTTGACGACGGTGAAAAAACGATTTTCGGAAGAACCGGAAACTGGGGCTATGATGATGTCATCACTATTTTGTTCGAGGAACGTGGGAACCAGATAGCCCGTTTTATCGTAGAAAAACTATACCGCTTTTTTGTGCATCCCGAACTTCCGGAAAACCCAGCGGTTATCAATGCGTTGGCTGCTACCTTTGAAAGCAGCGGTTTTGAAATAACCCCGGTTCTGCGACAGCTGTTCAAGAGCGAGCACTTTTTTAACGGTGATGCCATGGATGTGATCATTAAGAGTCCGGTAGACCTCTTCCTAAGTTTTTATGGGGATACGGCCTTCACCGTTCCCGACGACGACTATATGGCCAACATCTTCCGATGGTCGCGAAACGCTAACCAGGAGGTTCTGATACCGCCCAATGTAGCGGGTTGGCAACGCGATAAGGACTGGATCAGCTCACCTACGCTTATTGCCCGGTGGACCTATGTCGACCGCATTATACGTGATCAATTCAAAGCGAACGAGGAACAGTTTCGTTCCCTGGCGTTATCGATTACGGGTCCCAGCAACGATGTGGTGTATGTAAGCAATACAATCGTCAACAAATTTTTGCCCGAAAAACTACTGACCGAGCAAGATTATGAAATCGCTTTGGACGTCTTTAAATCGGATTCCGTACCGGAAAATTATTATGAGGACGGTTCTTGGAATCTGGACGACGAAGCGGTGCCGAAACAGGTTTGCCTGTTGTTGAGCCATATTGTAAAACAACCCGAGTTTCAACTTAAATAAGCCCGCTATGTATCAAAGAACAATTGCAAAAAAACATAAGGACGCACATGCTCACGATCATGAGCACAGGGTATGGAGCCGAAGGTCTTTTCTACAAGCACTGGGAATAGGGTCTACCGGGAGTTTGATGTTGGCCGGTAGCCAGTTGAGCGCCTCATCGGTATCCCCCTTGGCAATGGCATTGAACAAATCCGATAACGACAATGTTTTAGTACTCATCCGTTTGGCGGGTGGTAACGACGGATTGAACACCATAGTGCCGGTATACGGTTTTGATACCTATGCCGGAGCCAGACCATCCATTTATCACAAGCAACGCGATCTTATCGCTTTGGACAACGATTTTGCGATGCCCAATTATATGCAACCATTGGAATCGATGTGGGGCGACGGAATGATGAAGGTCGTGCACGGGGTGGGGTACGAAGGGCAAAACCTTTCCCATTTCAAGTCCTCGGACATTTGGGCGACCGCCAACACCGATTATGGCGCTGCTTTGAACCAAGGTTGGTTGGGAAGGTATTTCAACGAAAATTATCAGGATTTTTTATTTGCTCCTCCTGAAAATCCATTGGCGATTCAAATTGGTAGCATAGGAAATCTCATCTTTAGCGATGAGGATGCGCAGTTCGCTTTTTTGGTATCGAACCCGGACCAATTGGAGAGTATTGCCAAAAACGGGACTCAGTTCAACGTAAACGATTTGGACCTTAGTTGCAAGTCCGGGCAACAACAGGAGTTTTTGAGGGCGACCTCCAATTCCACCTACATTTATTCCGAGGTGATCAGCAATGCCTATACAGCTGCTTCCAATAAGGTGGAGTACACAAAAAATAAAATAGCGGACCAGTTGGCGATCATCGCCAGATTGATCAAAGGAAATTTGGGAACCAAAGTGTATATGGTAACCTTGACCGGTTTTGATACGCATGCGAATCAGCCCGAACGACATTCGGAACTCATGGGAGATCTTTCCAAGGCCGTAAAGGATTTTTATACCGATCTGGAAGAAACGGGGCATCATGAAAAAGTATTGGGCATGACGTTTTCCGAGTTTGGGCGACGGTTTTTCGAAAACGGTTCGAACGGAACTGATCATGGGGCCGCTTCGCCCACCATGTTCTTCGGTCCTGCTTTGAACGGCAATGGATTTGTTGGGGAACATCCCGATATTGACAATTTGGATAGAAATAAAAATTTACAGAGTACGACCGATTTTAGAAGTCTGTATGCCTCGGTGCTATCGCAATGGCTCTGTATCGACCAGCCAAGCGTCGACAGTGCCCTTTCGGGTAGTTTTGATACGTTGGACCTTGGCTTTTCCTGCGGAGCGGAGGCCGTTGTGCCCACGCCGATGGAAGAAGTTCCGGGGGAAACACAGGACGGTTTTACGCATATGGCCCTTTATAGTGCGGAAGGAAAACCTTCCATTGCGCTGAACGTCGATAAAGCCCAACATGTCGATATTCAACTTTACAATATCTTGGGACAGCGCATAGGGACGATCAAAAACAGCTTTATGACGGAAGGCTCCTATACCTTCGATATAGACGAATCCCTTTTGGACGAAACGCTTACCGCGGGAGAATACATCTATCGGGTGACTACGGCCGCCGGTGCTTCCAGTAAAATCATATTAGTAAAGTAAAAAGTGCTTCAACGCCTTCCAGTTATGACAATCAAACGACTTTTTATTCCATTAGTGCTACTGATCACCGCATCGGGACTTTACGCGCAGCGCATCGTTTTTCCAGGTCAGGACCATCTTACCCCTTTCCTTAACGACCCTTCCAGGATTGGGGACGATGACCGTGTTTCGCTTACCGGCGCCTTGCAGGTGTCCGATTCGGAACGGAAACAAACCACGCAATACATATTTGCACAGTTACCGGTGTATGATAACATTGCTTTTGGGGTAGACTTTTTTCAAGATCGTTTTGATTATTTTTCGTATTCCACGGCAATGTTGAGCACTGCCATACGGTTTGACCTTGGTGCGGAGGACCATCACCTTAAATTAGGGCTGTCCGGAGGTGTCGAATCCAAACAACAGGAGCGTATCCCCCCGGGCCAAGTGCCCGACGATGTCGATTTTGTTCCCAATATCAATGGGTCGAACAGGGAATTTACCTTTCGCGGTGGGCTTCACTACAAAATCAGAAATTTCATGATGGGCGGTTTTTATAATCGCCTGCCGATCCAAAGACTTCCTTTGGTGTCGGGGTCAGATCCTTTTTTGGCGTATCGTATAGAAGAGGGGTTCACGGCCTACGCGCAGTACGGTGTTTGGATTTCCACCACATCCCGTATCACCCCAATTTTTAGGTATCTCAGTTATTTGGACGATGCCATTTACGAAGGGGCACTTCGTTTTGATTATAAGAACAAGATACGGGCCAGTATTTCCTACAAAAATGAGTACAGTATCAATCCGGCACTCCAGGTATATCTTTTTGATGCCCTGTACGTCGGGTATTCCTACGAGTCCGCTTTGGAAGAAAATGTTTTTGAAGATGTACATGCCTTGAGCCTGTCGTATCGTTTCAAGAAACGTGCGGGTGAAGACGGTCCAGAATGGGAGAAAAACGCTAGGGAAACCTCAAATAAAATCGCGGAAATAGCCCCGGAAAAAAAGAAAGCGCCAAAACCCAAGAAAAAGAAGGAAGAAACAATCGTACCGGATAAAAAAGAGACGCCCGCATTTGCGGTAGAGGAACCGAAAAAGGACCCTGTGGCACCAGTGGTAGCCAAGGGAACTCCAAAAGTTACCGAAACAAAGCCCGAAACGGAAGTGGCGGTCGTTCCCGAACCGAAGAAGAAACGAACCCGTACCATAGACCGTACGGTAGATGAAAATAGCAAGCTGTTAAAGCCAGGTTATTATGTGGTCATCGGTAGCTTTGCGAGTATGGCGGAAGCGGAAAAGGCCCAGGCCCGATTTAAGGAAAAAGAATACTACACCATTATTGGAAAGAAAGGTATCGATAGCCGTTATTACCTGATTGTGGATACCGATACCGATAAAGTGGAGGCGGGCAAGCGATTGCGTGCGCACCAGCTGGATCGAAACTTTAGCAAGCCTTGGCTGCTCACCGTAGAGTAACCGCTGCCGCTGTGTTTCGTATTGGAGGTCATTCTTTTTTCCGACCCTGCGCGCCGTTGGCGACGATGGTTTTGGCCAATGCCTTTAAATCGATTCCGATTACGGATTTGTTTACCGCTATCACCGTTTCCTTTAAATCGGTAGGCAGTTCATCATAGCCGATTTTTGCGCCGAGGATCATTCCCGCCAGTGCGGCCACCGTATCGTTGTCCCTCCCGTAGTTGATAATAAACTGCATGGTCGCATTAAAATCGCCCTGCCCAAACTGGAGGGCGGTAATCAGTATTTGCCATATTTCACCGGCATGAAAGGCAATGGAGCGTTGCTCCTTCTCCAAAAAACGATAGACCATTTCCTGTTTCACCCATTGGCGATAGGTTCCGGGAAAACCATCGGGCATGTTGTAGTTTAAACTATCTTTTATGATAAGGGAATCGATCAACGGCATATTTTCTATGGCCAAAACGGTATTCATGGCCCCATTGGCGATACCTTGCGAGATACGGCCCACCAAGCGGCTGTCGTTATATCCGTAAGGGTCTACAAACGATACGGTGGCAATGATCGAATCCATAGCTGTTGTACGTAAGGCCATATGCGTCATCGATGCCACCAATCCGGAAATGTCTTTCGCGTACCCCAGGTCAAAAAGGGCGTGTTCATATCCTCTTTCATATGCCGTTTTTGGAGTGGCCGCTACCAATCCGAACATGGGCGTATACAATTGCCCTGCACAGGACATTTCGCCCCCATAAAACCGATTGAGGGCTTGTTGATAGGCTTCCGGTCCCGCTTCGTAGGCCATTGCTACCCGAGCCCACTCCTTTATCCATTCCATTCGTTTTATACGTTCGTCAAGAACATCGGTGCGGTCCATTGTTTCGGAGGCCGTCAAGGTTTTTACGATCGTTTTGTAACGGTCCCCGATAAAACGGGCGAACTGTTTTGGGTTCTGTTGCGCTTGGGGCCGGTCAAGATAGTGGGCCATTAGATGCTTCCATCGTGTATCGTCCGTAGTACCGCCACCGATAAGGTTATGGCCCCATGGGCCTTCCGGGGATTGGGTGCGTATCACCGGGTCGAGCCCTTGAACATATCCATATTTTAACCTGATATCGTTTCGATGCCACATTTCGGTAGGGGCGCCCATGGCATCCCCGATGGCGGAGCCCACCAATGCCCCCAGCACGGCGTTGTAATAGGTACTGTCGGGAAGCACTAGCGAATCTTCTGAAAACCCTATTTTTTGGGGACTGCCAAGGTCGATTTTTGCTTCTTTTTCCGAATGTCCGCAGGCGAACAGCAGGGTCACTATCAAAAGAAAAGATACCTTTTTCATTGGAGTATCATTTTATGGGCCAGTTCAAGAAGGCGTTCTTTTTCCGTTAAGGTACGTTTCATGGGCAGTTGTGCAAGTCCGATAATACGTCTCATGATCTCGATACCGGCCACTCTGCGCACCAGTGCAACATCGAGCTGCTTTGCATACTCGTTTAGAACAAGTTCCATAAGTGCTTGTTTTCCGAAGATCAGGATGCTATGGGCGACCATTACCCCTACATCGAATTCGGGAAATCCAACAAAACTAAATTCCGGGTCGATAACATAGGGACGCTCTCCCTTGCGCATCCAACTTCCGGGATAATAGTCGCCATGCAATAGTACCGTACCTTTTGCGAGGTATTTTGCTCCGATTTCTTTAATCGTTTTGGCGAGTTCGGTGTCCCTTTTAAACGGTTCGGAAAGAAGCTGTAACCCGGGTTGAACGCTGTCCAGCGCAAAGCCGTTCTCTTCCAAAAATGGCAATACAAAAATATGCTGATGGTTGAGTTCCCGAAGTATGGTGTTGGCGGGAAAATCGTCGGCAACTTCTGTTTGATGGATTTTTGATAACAGCCGTGCCAATTCTCGAAAGAGTTGCAGGTCTCCATTGTGTTGGTCGTAGGAAGCGGTCATGTCTTCACAATCGCCAAGGTCTTGGAGCATGATCAGGTAATCTTCCGGGGCGTACTGGAGTACTGTTGGAAAGTAGCGGGCCGTGGTGCCCTGTTGCATGTTCCGGTAAAACAATTGTTCTACCGCGATACGTTCCAAAGGGGCTTGGATGTCTTGATACTTCTGTACAAAAGGTCGGGATTGTTTTAAAATAAAGGTCCTTTCGTTGGTGTGGACGCGCAATACCACGTTCATGTTTCCTTCTCCCGGCTTCGTGATACGGACTACTTTTTCCGCAGGACCGATCCATCGGTTATCCCACAGGTAGGCCGTTATGCTGTAGGGAGGGCTGTTGAGGTCGAATAGGTTCAAAAAGGAATGGTTGCAGGGTTATTGAAATGGCTACCGCGGTCACTTTACCAAGGGGTCGTTGAAAAACCACCCTTTAATGCAAAGCCATCCTCATTGTAGCTCATAGCTAAATATACATTATTTTTAGAGGTCCAAGAGCCTTCTGTGGTAATTGATCTGTCCCAAATGATAGGTCAAATGCGTGGTCAGGTGCATCAAAAAATAGCCGGTCGTCATCGGTTTTTCAAATACGACCAACGGGTATTCCCGATCGAGTGCAGTTTCGTCCAATCGCTCTAAGGTTTCATCTACGGTATGCTTTAACGTCTTTATTTGCGCTAAAAGGTCGGTCGTTGAAACCGGTTTTCCATCAAATTCAAGCTCCCGCCGCCGCACATAGCCCGTATCCCCAAGTTCGGCCCCGATGAAGGCGTTCATATTGCCAAGAAGATGCTTGCAAAGCGTACCCCCCGAGTTGGAGATCTGTGCAGTTATTTCCCAAAGTTTTTTTTCATTTGTATAGGCGGCGATTTCTTGGTAAAGCCTATCCAAGTCTCTATTGAACAGTATTTTTAAGGTGGTTTTTAACATGGCTATTTGACCCCGGTTTTCTTAAAATCTAACTAAAAAGAATAAATAGTTGGTTAAAGGTAGCATTCTTAAAACCAAAAAACCCCGCTTTTGCGGGGATTTCTTGTGGTACCTCCAGCCCCGACGCTTCGGGGGAACCAGGGCTATTTTTGTTTTTTTGATAAAATATCGTCCAAGATCGTTGGATCGTTGCACACCTTTTCGATAAATTTTCTGCTCTTCATTCTTTTGATGAACCTTTCAAGGAAGACCGCGGGCCGTTTGGAACCGCATTCTTTGGACAACACAATTTTCCAGTCGTCCGCCGCTTTCGTAAACCCCTTTTTAAAATGGTGTTGGTTGTGCAGGCGCAGCCTATTATCAAGCTCCGGTGTTTCGCCGACGTAATATCTGTCGGCCTTTTTGCTGTAAAGGATATAAAGGTAATGCATCTCAAAAACCAAAAATCCCCGCGAAAAGCGGGGATTTCTTGTGGTACCTCCAGGAATCGAACCAGGGACACACGGATTTTCAGTCCGTTGCTCTACCAACTGAGCTAAGGTACCTTACCATACTATATTTTCCTTCCACTTTCTATTGCTTTTCGCGATACCTCCTTGAAAGGGGTGCAAATATAATTTCAAATTTGCGATATCCAAACAAAAAAGTAAAAAAAGCGGAGGGTGGTATTTTTCAATTTATAATCTTTGCAGTATGAATTTGATCATCGATGTGGGAAACACCCTGGTAAAGTACGCCGTTTTTAAACGGAACGAGCTCGTACATCGCCAAGAAACGCCCCTAGGGACAATCGTGGAAACGGTGAAAAAAATCTGTGAGGAACACCCAAGGATAGAATGGGCGATCTTGGCCAGTGTAAATGTCCTAGCACCTAAAACGGTAACCTTGTTGTCCGTATACTGCCGGTTACATCAGTTGAGTCCCGCTACCAAAACCCCTTTTAAGAATTCCTATGCCACTCCCGGTACCTTGGGGGCCGACCGAGTGGCCTTGGCGACCGCTGCTTTTTACTACAACCCCAATGGGAACACATTGGTCGTGGATGCGGGGACCTGTGTTACCTATGATATGGTGAACGACTACGGTGAATATTTGGGCGGGGCCATTTCACCCGGATTGCAAATGCGGTATCGTGCCTTGCATACCCAAACGGCGCGCTTGCCCTTGTTGGAGCCAATGGAGATTCCCGATTTTATCGGTAACGCCACCGAGAATAGCATCCATAGCGGAGTTTTGAACGGACTTTGCCATGAAATAGATGGTTTCGTTTTACAGTATAAAAGTCGTTTTTCAGATTTAACAGTAATTTTAACAGGCGGCAATGCTCAATTTTTGTCAAAACGATTAAAAAATACCATATTTGCGGATTCCAATTTTCTCCTATCCGGGTTGAATCATTTACTGGAATACAACAAGCATTAAATGGTAAAAAAAATTGTGATTGCTGTAGTATGTCTCGCAGCTACAGGACTTTGTGCGCAAAACGGCACGGTTTCCCCTTATTCCTTTTTTGGTATTGGCGACCCAAGATCTTTTGGTACCGTTGAAAATCAAATGATGGGTTCTTTAGGGGTGTACGGTGACAGTATCCATATCAACTTACAGAACCCTGCGGCCTATAGCAAGTTAAAGGTCTCACTGAACGATGGCTTAGGGCTCGCGGTATATGCCGCGGGAATATCCAACCGGCAAGTAGAAATAGAAAGTTTTACCGAAAGCGCACGCAGCGCTACCACTAATTTGGATTATCTGTCGCTAGGTTTTGGCTTGGGCAATGGTCTGGGTGTCGGTTTTGGTATCGCGCCCTACTCATCGGTGGGCTATAATCTCTTGACCGAAAGTAACGATGGTAGCGTACTCAACTTGTTTACGGGAGAAGGCGGGTTAAATCGGGTCTATCTATCCGTGGGATATGAGCTTTTTGAGAATTTCAGCATCGGTGCCACTTCGAATTTTAATTTTGGAAAGCTGGAAAGTCAGCGGGTACAGAGCATACAGGACGTTCAATTTGGAACTAGGGACGAACGGACCTCCAGGGTAAACGGATTGGACTTTAATTTTGCGGCCTACTACACGCCTAAGGTGAACGACAAACATCGGTTGTTCGTTTCCGCCAGAGTGAACACTCAGGCGAACCTAACTTCTGAAAATACTAGGCGATTAGGGTCCTTTTTAAGTTCGATAGACCAAGAGATTGAGGCTTTTGATGTGGATTTGGCAGCGGAAGGGCTGCTACGGACCGATTTGAAAATTCCCGCTACCACTACTATGGGTGTCGGTTACGGGGAAGATAAAAAATGGTTTTTGGGTGCGGAGTACAGTTTTCAGCAATTTGGTGATTTTTCCAACGAATTTTTAGATGTTGAAAACGTGGGCTATAGCGATGCCAGTTCCATTTCGTTCGGGGGCTTTATCGTTCCCGATTACGACGCCTTTAACGGTTATTTGAAGCGGGTGACCTACCGTGCGGGAGTTCGTTATGATAAAACAGGTTTGGTCGTAAGCGATAGGGACATCAATAACTTTGGCATAACTTTTGGAGTTGGTCTACCGCTAGGGCGAGGGCAGTACTCCAATTTGAACCTTGGTTTCGAACTGGGAAGAAGGGGTACTACCGCCAATGACCTGGTTGAAGAGAGTTATTTAAAAATCAATATCGGCTTCTCTTTCAACGACCTTTGGTTTCAGAAAAGAAAGATAAATTAAATAAAATTATTACATTAACCATTTAAAACCGAACAGATGAAAACGAAAATTTACTTCACGGCGATGTTAGTTTTGGGGATTATGGGCATCGGTAACGCTCAGGCAGCCAACGCGGAGTGTACTACAAACCTTTCCATATTCGTAGAACATGCCAAAGTCAAAAACTATGATGCGGCGTATAAGCCATGGAAAATGGTATACGATGAATGTCCCGAATTAAACTGGGCGACCTTCGTTTACGGAGAACGTATTCTTAAGGACAAGATCAAAAAATCCAGTGGTGCCGAAAAAGAAGGTTTCATAACCGATTTTCTGGAATTGACCGACAATAGTATGAAGTACTTCCCTAAAAAAGCCAAAATGGCCGAAGGGGAAATCGATAAAGTACTCATGAAGTACGACAACAAAATGATTTCGACCAGTGAAATCTATGCTGCCTTGGATCATGCTTTTAAGGAAGATCGGGAAAACTTCACCAACCCAAAGGCACTTTATCTTTATTTCTCCAGTCTTGTAGATTTGAACGCCACCGGTGAGAAAGAATTACAGGAAGTGTTCGATGTATACGATGACGTTACCGAAAAGATCGAAGAAGAAAATAAAAAATTCACCGATCGGATTGCAAAATTGTTGCCGAAGGAAGAAGAGGGCACGTTGACCTCCAAAGAGAAAAAGCGGTTAAAGTCCTATAACAGCTACTCGGAAAACTACGGTAAGATCAGCGGTAGTATCGATACCAAATTAGGCCAATTGGCCGAGTGCGACAACCTTATTCCGTTGTATCAGAAGAGCTTTGAAGAAAAGAAGGGCGACGTAAAGTGGGTAAAGCGAGCGGTGAGCCGAATGTTCCAAAAAGAATGTATCGACGACCCATTATTTGTAAAATTAGTTGAAGAGCAAAAGAACCTAGATCCATCTGCTGATATTTATTTGTATTTAGGACAACTTAAATTAAAATCAGGAGACACTAAAGGTGCGGTGGCCGACTTTAACAAGGCGTTGGAATTAGAAACCGATTCCTATAAAAAATCGAACATAGCTTACAAGGTAGCGACCATTTACCGAAGAGGCAGTAAATCTACGGCACGTTCTTATGCGCAAAAGGCGATAAATGCCAATGCGGCGAACGGAAAGGCGTATTTGTTGATCGCCAATTTATATGCTACCAGCGCCAATGCCTGTGGGAAAACATCCTTTGAAAAGCGCGCCATTTATTGGAAAGCGGCCGAAATGGCCAGAAAGGCCGGTAGGGTAGATCCCTCGTTGAGCGGTCGCGCCAGCACATCGGCTACAAGCTACGCCGCTAAGGCCCCTACCAAGGAAATGATTTTTACCGAAGGCATGGCAGGGAAGACCGTAACCTTCAGTTGTTGGGTAGGCGGCAGCGTAAAAGTGCCCAGTTTATAAAATGTCGAAAACAAAAACATATGTTAAAAGCATCGTCATAGGAATTATGGCGGTGCTTTTTTTTTCCTGTAAGGACAAATACGAGCGCGTAGGCGAAGAGGCCATTCCACAAGTGTTTCCGCAAGGGATCGCCGAAAATTTTGAGCTTACCTACACCGAAACCCTGGAAAGCCTTAAAATTGAGGATACCGATTCCTCAAAGGTAATCGCGGTATTGACCAGTCCCCTAAGTAAAAATTTTGACAATTTGGAGTTCCCTTACCGTACCTTTCCGGACGGATTAAAAGTGGTTCTTTTCGATAGCCAGGGAAATAGGAACACCATAGTATCGGACTACGGCATTATCTATGCCGCCACGAATATTATCGATTTACAGGGAAACGTTGTGGTCATTACCCACGACGGTAAAAAACTGGAGGCGCCACAATTGTATTACGATCAGGACAACGAATGGATTTTTACCCAGGAAAAATTTACCTTTACCAATCCCGAGGATGGAACCATTATGGATGGGGAGGGAATGGATTTTAATAAGGACTTAAGTTTTTTCAACGCGCATAGGACCTACGGGCTTATGACGATTAAAGAAGAGAAAGAATGATTAAAATTTTACGGTATACGGAATACGTTTATTTGGTGGTGGCGGTTTTTGCTGCCTATCGGGTATTTACCGATTGGAACATTGACCGCAATAATGCGTATCTCTTTTTGTTTTTTGCGGTGGTCTCCATCGGTATGTTTTTCTTTCGAAGAAGCTTCCGACAAAAATTTGAGCGACGTAATCGCGAAAACCAACAATAGTTTTGGAAACCGCATTGGTCATTATTGTATTGTCCCTGTTGTTTTCCGCATTTTTTTCGGGAATGGAGATTGCCTTTATCTCCGCCAACAAAATCCATATTGAAATAGAGAAAAAGCAAGAGGGCTTTTTGGCAAAGGTACTTACGCGCCTCACCCGAAAACCGTCTAAGTTTATCGCCACCATGTTGATCGGTAACAACATTGCCTTGGTCATATATGGCTTGTACATGGGCGATATGTTGGTGGATATGTTTCAAGGGATGCGTTCCGACAATGCTATGTTACATTGGCTGCTGACCGACTTCAGTTTGTTGACACAAACGGTCATTTCTACCCTAGTGATTCTTTTAACGGCCGAATTTCTTCCCAAGGTATTGTTCCAAATCTATTCGAACACCTTATTGCGTATTTTGGCGGTACCGGCCTATCTCTTTTATGTGCTGTTCTCCTTTCTTTCCGATTTTGTTATCAAGGTTTCCGATGTTATTTTAAAGGTATTCTTTAAAACTGAGGGCGACGAGGTGCAATTGGCATTTAGCAAAATGGAACTTGGGGACTATATTACCGAACAAATGGAAACCGTTGAGGAAGAAGATGAGATAGATAGCGAAATACAGATTTTTCAGAATGCCCTGGAATTTGCCGAGGTCAAGGCACGGGAAGTTATGGTTCCCAGAACGGAGATAACCGCGGTAGAGCTGCACGAATCCCCCAAGAATTTGGCAAAGCTCTTTTCGGAAACCGGCTATTCCAAAATATTGATATATAAGGATACCATAGACGATATTATTGGCTACGTGCATTCTTACGAACTTTTCAAAAAGCCAAAAACCATAAAAAGCATTCTGCTGCCGGTAGAGTTCGTTCCCGAAACCATGTTGATCCACGATATTTTGAACATCTTGGTAAAAAAACGAAAGAGCATGGCCGTTGTGCTCGACGAGTATGGGGGCACCTCCGGAATAATGACCGTCGAGGACATCATTGAAGAGCTTTTCGGTGAAATAGAGGACGAGCACGATACTACCGATTTGATAGAGGAGCGGTTAAGCGAGAACACGTTTAAGCTGTCCGCCCGTTTGGAGGTCGATTATTTGAACGAAACCTATAAGTGGGAACTTCCCGAAAGTGACGAATACGAAACCCTTGGGGGATTGATCGTAAACGAAACCGGCGAAATACCTGAAAAGGACTCCGAAATCAAAATACCTCCCTTTGCCTTTACCGTTCTTGAAGTGTCCAACACCAAAATAGATTTGGTGGCGATGGAAATTATTGAAAAAGAGTAAGGGTTCCCACCTTTTTTTGATGCTGTTTTTCAATTGTAAACCCCGTAAAACTTAAAACTTTAGGCTTTAATAATTGAAAAGAAAATAGTATTTTCGCCAACTGATTTTAAACATACCCCGTCATGGCGATTTTAGAGAATATTCGAAAGCGTACCACCATATTGATTTTGATCATTGGGTTGGCGCTTTTTGCATTTGTAATTTCAGGAGTTTTTACCAGCAGTGGTTTTGGTGGTGAAAAGGTAGGGTCAACCGTGGCCGAAATAAATGGGGAAGAAGTCTCCATTGACGAATTTCGCCAGCAGGTAGAAACGGTGCAGCGGAGCTCGCCCCCGGGCACCTCTTCCATGCAGATCGTGAACCGGGTATGGGACCAACAGGTACGTAACAGTATTTTGGAGGAACAGTTTCAGGATTTGGGCGTTTCCATAGAGCAGGACCAAATTTTAAATTTCTTAAAAACATCGGGTTATGCACAAAGCCCCGAATTCCAAAATGCCGAGAGTGTTTTTGATGAAAATGTATTCCGTAACGCGGTCGCCAATTGGAGGGACAACGAGCCGGGCCGATATGATCTTTGGTTGCAGACCGAAAAACAGATCATTCAACAAGCCAAAGAGCAAACCTATTTTAACCTGATCAAGTCGGGAGTTGGCGCTACATTAAAGGAAGGCGAATTCGAGTATCGGTTGGCCAATGAAAAAATGGACCTCAAATATGTTCGGGTTCCCTACACCTCCATTCCGGACAGTAGCATTACCATCAATAAAAGTGAGATACAGGCCTACATAGAGGAGCATAAGGACGATTTCAAACAGGAAGAGGCAAGGGACATACAGTTCGTTTATTTTGAGGAAAAACCTTCGGATGCCGATGTAAATGCAGTTAAGGACGAGGTACTCAAATTAATGGACGACAGTATCGAATATAGTGAGCTTACCGGTTTGACCGATACCGTGGCCGGTTTTCGAAACACGACCAACATAGCCGACTTTTTGGATCGGAAGTCCGATATAAAGTTCGATAGCATTTATAAAGAAAAGAAGGCCTTGCCACAATTGTTCGCCGATACGCTAATGACCTTGGCCGTAGGGGAAACTTATGGTCCCTATCGGGATGGAGATTTTTTTAAGGTAACGAAAATGACCGGTAGAAAGCCCAACGGTAGCGTTAAGGCAAGCCATATCCTTATCACTTACGAAGGCGCCGAAAGAGCGAAGCCCGAAATCAAAAGAACAAAGGAAGAAGCTGAGGAAAAGGCAAAGGAACTTTTGATCGAAGCTAAAAAAACGGACGTAAAGTTTGTGGAATTGGCAAGGGACAATTCTGACGGACCTTCTGCACCGAACGGAGGGGACCTTGGTTATTTTAAAGAAGGGGTAATGACCCCTAAGTTCAACGATTTTGCCTTTGATAATGCCGTAGGTACCATCGGATTGGTGGAAACCGATTTTGGTTTTCATATTGTAAAGGTCGACGACAAGCGTGATCTGGTACAGATAGCTACTTTGGCAAGGGAAGTGGAACCTTCCGAAGAAACCATCAACAAATTGTTTACCGATGCTACCAACTTTGAGTTGGAGGCAATTGCAAGCGATACGCCTTTCTCCGACTTTGCAAAAGAGAAAGAATACACGGTACGGCCAGTGAACAAGGTAAAGGCAATGGACGAAAACCTACCGGGACTCGATGCACAGCGCAATATCGTACAATGGGCGTTCAATCCTGAAACGGGCTTGGGCGACATCAAGCGTTTTAACATCAATAGCGGATATGCCGTAGTGCAATTGACCAACAAGTTCGATGAAGGGTTGATGACCGTTGAAGATGCTTCGGCTACCGTGCTTCCCAAATTAAGGAAAGAAAGAAAAGCGGCCCAGATTATCAGCGCTAACAAAGGAAAGTCCATGGAGGACATCGCAAAGGACAATAACCTCACGGTATCCAATGCAACCGCGGTTACGGTAAAATCGCCTACTATTCCGGGAGCCGGACAAGAACCAAGTGTGGTCGGTACCGCATTCGCGATGAAAGAAGGGGAGACCTCTTCCTTGTTGGAAGGGAGCTCGGGAGTGTTTATGGTGACCGTTGCAAAACGGGAAGCGCCGATAAAACTGGACAACTATAGTACCTATGCCAATACCTTGCGAAATTCAAGTTCGGGAAAGGTAAATACCGCAGTCGTGGAGGCCTTAAAGGAAAAAGCGGAAATCACCGACAAGCGTAGTACCTTTTACTAAGGAACGAAAGCCTAACACCAGAAATGGTATATGGCAAGCTATACTTCCTTTGTTAGGATACGGTGGCGTTTAAGATAAGATCATTTTTGAAAAGGGTATGACCGTGTCATATCCTTTTTCTTTGAAATAGGTTGGGCTTGTCGCCGCATCTCCGGTAGCAAGCACAAAATCGCCCCCCCAAGCACCTAAGCTCTTAACGGCATGCGGGTAATCGTCGAACAATAGGTGTTGAACCGTGGCGATATCCAAGGCTTTGGAAATGAGGTTTTCATGGGCGCTCAGCAACCGTTCGAATTCCGATAGCCGTTCTACCACTGTAAGTTGTTCCGTTATACTGCTGATGTCGGCTATAAGCCCATGATCCATATCACGTTTTCGATACATTGCAATGGCTTCCCTGCTGTTTCTTTTTTGGTTGAGGTATACAAAAAAGAGGCGGTCCTTAAAGGGTACGTCCCAAGCGATGGACTCGACTTTCGGAACATTATTTTCAATTTGGTATAGGATCGGGGTGTCCGTTCCGGCACAGGCAATATCATAACCACTACCGCCAAAGGTGGCATTTAAAAGCTGATATGGGTCGATGTCGGCCCAGCGGGCAAGGGTATAGATTAAGGTAGAAGAGGTGCCCAACCCCCAGTTTTTAGGAAAACTTAGTAGCGTTTTCACCTCATATCCGTTGGCACGGGTCAAAAAATCTGGATTCAAGGCCTGCGCTTGCCGCAGTATTCGGGTCAACATCTCGGCCGTTTTGGTGTTGGTATTGGAGCGTTCCAAAAGGCCGTTTAAATCGTATTCGCCTTCGAACCAAGGGAGTCCGTTAGGATCGAGACTCTTCCAACGGAGCAGTCCGGAGCGGTTTTCGTTTACCGATAATGCTTGTCCGTATCTGGTAGGCAGCGCAAGTCCCTTTGCACCGTCCAAGATGACATATTCCCCGGATAGCAGTAGTTTGCCGTTACCATAAAATTTTTGCTCCATTATGGTTGCCTCAATTTTTCAAAGGCCGAAACTACGGCACTGTGGGTTACGGTATGTTTTTTAAAATACGCGGTCAACACTTTCTTTTCCTCGGCATTTGCATGGAGCTGATTTAAGATGTTCATCAGATGCATTTTCATGTGTCCTTCCTGTATACCGGTAGTGACCAACGAGCTTACCGCGGCAAAATTTTGAGCAAGGCCTGCGACTGCCACAAGTTGCATCAGCTCTTTTGCCGATGGGTTGCCCAAAATTTCCAAGGCCAGTTTTACCAAGGGGTGAAGGGAGGTAAGCCCACCGACCGTTCCCAAGGCCAAAGGAATTTCGATCCAAAAGGAAAAGATACCGTCGGTAACCGAAGCATGGGTCAAACTTTGATAACGGCCGTCTTTGGCGGCATAGGCATGAACGCCTGCTTCTACCGCCCTAAAATCATTACCGGTCGCCAAGACCACGGCATCTATTCCGTTCATAATGCCCTTATTGTGGGTGACCGCCCTATGGGGCTCTATTTCGGCAATGGTAACGGCTCGGACCATTTTTTCCGCAAAAACCGCTGGGGAAATATCGGGCCGTAGCTGCAATTCGGAAACGGGGCATTCCACTTCGGCACGTACCAGGCATTCCGGAACGTAGTTGGACAGAATGCTCATGACCACCTCAATAGTACTTTCGTCAGCGGTAAAAGGCCGATATGTTTTTGCCTCTCGCTGAAGGGTTTCTGCAAATTGCTCCAAGCAGGAGTTGATGAAATTGGCGCCCATGGCATCCAAGGTTTCAAAGGTGCAGTGTAGTTGGTAGTAATGTTGCAGTTCGGCGGTCTTGTCGCGAAGCACGATTCCCGTAATGCCGCCACCGCGCTTTTCCATGTTTTTGGTGATCGCAGCGGTGTCCGTGATAAAAACCTCTTGGATCGATTCGATAAAAGCATCTAGTTTTTCCGGGGCGCCATCGAACATAAAATGTACCTGTCCTATCTTTTGAGTGCCCAATACCCGGGCTTTGAAACCGCCGCGATCAAGCCAAAATTTAGCCGCTTTACTGGCGGCCGCCACTACGGAGCTTTCCTCAATGGCCATCGGTAATGCGTACAACCGATCGTTGATCTTGAAGTTGGGGGCAATTCCCAAGGGAAGGTAAAAATTGGAGATGGTATTTTCAATAAACTCGTCGTGCAACTGTTGTAATTGCCGATCGGTGTTCCAGTACTGTGCCAACACTTTTTTGGCCTCCTCGGGGTCACCCGTAAAATGCGTGGCCAGCCAATCGATTTTTGCCGCTTTGTCCAGTTTGGAAAACCCCTGTATCGGTTGGGTCATAGGGTCTTGGTTTTGTTGCCAAAGATACATATTCGTGTCGGTTTCGCCCGATTTTGAAACCGCTAACAAAAGCGCTTGTTTTTATGCTAAAAGTTTATTTATTCCTAAAATTATCACTAAACTTGACAGATTTAACAAACCGCGATTCCGAATGAAAAAAATAACAGGTTTATTGCTACTGTTGTGCAGCATTTTTGGTTCCGTACAGGCCCAAAAGAAAATAACGGTAGAAGAAATTTATCAAGGTGCATTTCTTACACAGGGCATGGAAGCCCTTCGATCCTCGAAAAATGGAAAACAGTATACTATTTTGACGGCCGATCTTGTTAGGGGGAAAAGCACCATTGACCTATATGACTATACCACCCAGACCAAAACCGCCACAGTAGTTTCCTCCGACGATTTGGAGGGAATTGAAACTTTTTCGGCATATGCCTTCAGTGCCGACGAATCTAAAATAGTTTTGGCGACAAATGTAACACCGGTTTTCAGACGGTCAACGCTGGGCGTATACTACGTATATGATGTGAAAACCAAAACCACGGTGAAAGTGGCGGACTTTCCGATCAGGGAGCCCCTGCTATCCCCTTCCAGTAAAAAGGTGGCCTATGTTGCCGAGAATGATCTGTACGTTTTTGACATTGCCACGGGGAACACCGAACAAATAACGACCGATGGGGTGCTAAACAGTGTTATCAACGGGGTTACCGATTGGGTGTATGAGGAGGAGTTTGCCTTTGTACGTGCCTTTGAATGGAATTCCGATGGGTCTAAAATCGCTTTTCTTCGTTTAGACGAGAGCAAGGTTCCCGAGTTTTCAATGGATGTTTACGGCGCCGAGCTTTACCAAAAACCTTATGTGTTCAAGTATCCCAAGGCAGGTGAGGAAAATGCCAAAGTAAGCCTGCATTTGTTCGATTTGGCATCAAAAAAAACAATGGAGGTCCCGTTGGGGAATCCCCACTATATTCCGCGGATCAAATGGAGAAACCATCCCGACCATTTGAGCGTACAGGCACTGAACAGGCATCAGAACCATTTGCAGTTATATGATGTAAATGCAAAGAAAAATACGGTATCCGTACTTTTGGAAGAAAAAGATGCGGCCTATATCGATATTACCGACGACCTTACCTTTTTGGAGGACGATAGTTTTATTTGGACGAGCGAAAAGGACGGGAACAAACACATATACCACTACGGCGAAGATGGAAAACTGATTACTCAGGTTACCAAAGGCCCTTGGGAGGTGACCGCCTATTACGGCTATGACCAGAACGAGGATCGGGTATACTATCAATCGACCGAGAACGGTTCCATCAACCGGGGGGTGTATAGCGTATCCAGTGGTGGAAAGGAAAAAAAGGAATTGGCGGTATCGCCGGGAACGAACGGTGCCGACTTTAGTGCCGATTTCACTTATTTTATCAATACCCATTCCAGCGCTACCAGTCCATATCGGTTTACGCTGCACCAAGCCCTAACGGGTAAAATGCTGACAGAGATCCGTAATAATGAGGCGCTGTCCAAGAAATTGGAAGGTTATGAGATGCGCCCAAAGGAATTTGGCACCATCGCGATCAATGGAAACGATTTGAACATGTATATGATCAAACCGAAAAATTTTGATGCCAACAAAAAATATCCGTTGCTGCTATATCAATACAGCGGACCAGGCTCTCAAAATGTTTCGAACAAATGGGGAGGAGCCAACGATTACTGGCATCAAAGTCTCGTTTCGGAAGGGTACATTGTAGCGTGCGTAGATGGCAGGGGAACGGGTTTTAAAGGACGCGATTTTAAAAAGGTGACCCAAAAGGAACTGGGCAAGTATGAAGTGGAGGACCAGATCGCCGTGGCGCAAAAGTTGAGTGAGAAGCCCTATATCGACGCCGAACGTACCGGTATTTGGGGCTGGAGTTATGGGGGTTTTATGTCGACCAATTGTATTTTAAAGGGCAACGATACCTTTGAAATGGCCATAGCGGTGGCCCCGGTCACCAGCTGGCGGTTTTACGATACCATTTACACGGAACGTTATATGCAAACGCCACAAGAAAACGCCTCCGGTTATGATACCAACTCTCCTTTGAACTATCCCGAAAAACTAAAGGGCGACTACCTACTGGTTCATGGTTCGGGCGACGACAATGTGCATGTACAGAACAGTATGCGAATGGTGGAGGCGCTGATCCAGGCCGATAAACAGTTCGATTGGGCCATCTACCCCGATAGGAACCATGGCATATACGGTGGAAATACCCGAATACACCTCTACAACAAGATGACCGATTTTATAAAAGAAAACCTTTAACCCCAAAACACCTATCAAATGGCGATTATAGAAAAATCACAGCATCAAAAAGAACTTTTTGGGCATCCAGTGGGACTTTACGTCCTATTCTTTACCGAAATGTGGGAACGGTTCTCCTATTATGGGATGAGGGCGCTGTTAACCTTGTACATGACCGCAAAAACACTGGAGAACGATCCCCAGAGTGGATTGGGTTGGACTACCACGGAGGCGTTGGCACTCTATGGATGGTACACGATGTTGGTGTATTTAATGAGCATACCGGGAGGGTTTTTGGCCGATAGGGTATTGGGGCAAAAGAAAGCCGTAACGATCGGTGCCCTATTGCTTACCGCTGGGCACGGGGTTCTGGCGATCGATGCTATTTGGGCCTATTACTCCGGTTTAGGTCTTGTTATTTTGGGCGTTGGAATGTTAAAACCGAATATATCTACAATGGTAGGGGGATTGTACCGGCAAAACGATATCCGCAGGGACAAGGGGTTCAGTATATTTTATGTAGGTATCAATCTTGGTTCGTTTTTGGCTTCCTTGTCCGTAGGTCTTGTGGCCAAATACTACGGCTGGCACTACGGATTTGGATTGGCGGGAATCGGTATGGCCTTGGGCTTGCTCGTTTACCTATATGGGCAACGCTTTTTGGTGCATGTCGGAAACGCTCCCACGGTCGAGGAAAAATCCAACGATATCAGTTTGGCGAGCTTGTTTTCCCAATTGCTAAAATCACCCTTGCAACTGACAATCGTTTTAATATTGTTGGCGCTTTCCGTTTATGCCGGAATAACCTTTAAAGGACCGGATCACTTGGGCTATGGTCTTCTTTTTATCGTAATATCCCTTATTACGGGACTTATGATGATGATTTATAAGAATCTTAACGGGCAAGTCGAAAAAGACCGTTATGTGGTATTGCTATTATCGCTATTGATGGTATTGGTGTTTTGGGGATGTTTCGAGCAGATGGGGGGACTAATGAACCTGTATGCCGAAGACAAAACCGATAGAATGTTGATGGGCTGGGAAGTACCTTCTGCATGGTTTCAATCGGCCAATCCCGGATTTATCATCCTTTTTGCCGTGTTGGTGGCCAACTTTTGGGCCCGAAGAAAGTTAAAAGGAAAAGCGGCGTCTTCCCTTTTTAAAATGGCAGTTGGTGTAATTGTTATGGGGTTTGGTTTCATGTTTATGGTTTTTGCCTCCTTGCAGTATGAAGCAAATGGGAGTTCGGCCATGTATTGGCTTCTTTTCGCATACCTCTTTCATACCTTGGGGGAGCTGTGTTTGTCCCCGGTTTCCCTTTCGTTCTTCACAAAATTGGCGCCAGCTCGGTATATGGCATTGATGATGGGAGTATATTGGGCGGCCACAGGTTTAGGGAACAAAGTTGCCGGAGTTATAGGGGAAGAATCGGTTAAAGCTGGAGAGCTAAAGGTTTTTGGCGGACTTTTTGTATTTGCCGTACTTTTTGGAATACTTGTCATTCTATTGATCAAACCGTTAAAACGGCTTACTCATGGTGCCGAAGATAAGGAGACCGTTATCAAAGCGGACGAAAATATAGGTTTTGAATCGGCGGATCGTTAATGGATTTTATGGAAAAGAGTAAGCGCCCTTTTCCCTAGTACTGTGGAAAGGCACTTTCTTTGCTTGGCAGGTCCCTTTCCATAGGGCAATAGCGTTGGTGTAGTTGCTGCCGTCCGCAATAATCACCTTGGGCGACAAGCTGTCGATGAGTCGCTCCAAATTCAATTTGGGCGATTGGGTAAGGATTACATAATCGATTTCTTTTTGAAAAGGGAGATATACCCCCAAACTGTCGATAACAAGAATGCTTTTTCCCTGCCACATGAGGGTTTCTTTCAAAGGCCTGTTTTGAATTGTCGGGATGTTTTCGCCCAGGGCATATGCTTCCGTAATACGTTCCGTATTGTTTCCCTCGGGGGACAGTTGATAGAGCCGTTGCCCTTCACGATGCAGGAGAACCGTTTTTCTGGGCACATGTCCCAAAAGCAACTGTTCCTTTTTTCGATGCTTCAAAACGGGATATACCGTAGCCAGTTGCAATAAGAGCAGCGTCGTTAAAATCAACGCCATGCGTTTGAAAAAACGCACTGGGAAATAGCCAAATACCAAATGCAACAGCACATAAGAGAGTACCAACTGCACACTATTGAAAGAAATGTTCGTAAAAAGAAAGCTTTCTTGCGCTGCTACCCAGGTGACCGTGCCGTTCATCATGGCAATCATTTGATTGTAAATAGATGCCAAAAATGACGGTAAAAAATCAAGTAACGAAAGGAACATCACCACTAGGCCCATACCGAGAACAATACCCAAAAAGGGAACGATCAACAGGTTCGATATAAAAAACAATCCGGGAAATTGATGAAAGTAGAAAAGGCTGATCGGAAGCACGCCCAGTTGTGCCACGATGCTTACCGATAAGAGTTGCCAAATTTTCATCAGTATCGGGTTCTTGGGAGCCCACCACCGCATCAGTTTTGGGTACAGCCAAACGATGGCTCCCACGGCGGCATAGCTCATTTGAAAGCCGGCTTGAAAAAGAAGGTTTGCATCTATTACCAAAAGAATAAAGAGCATGCTCAGGGCCAAAATATTGAAAGCATTGCTCGGTCTGTTCAAAAAGAGGGCATACGCCATAAAGCTGAACATGGTTACCGCCCGTACCACCGACGCGGACAGGCCCGCTAAAAACGCAAATCCCCATAACAATACAATAGCGAGAACAAGCTGTAGCTTGTCGCCATGCGGTAAGCGACGCAGGGGACGTAATAGCGATTGGATCAGCAGTAAAAGAATACCCACGTGTAGGCCCGATACCGCTAAAATGTGTACGGCACCCGCCTTTTTATAACTGTCATAAGTGTTTTCGGAAATCGTGTTTCGTTGGCCCAGTAAAAGGGCTTTTGCGATGCTGAGCTCGTCGGGACCGAAAGCGGCACGTTCCAAACTTTCGGCCAGTTTGTCCCGCACTGCGTTTGCCCTTCCCAAAAGGGTACGGTGCTGCGGCGGATGCCATACAAACGCTCCCGCTTTAGGGCGTAATTGATGCAGTATCCCTTTTCGGGCCATATAATTACGGTAGTCAAAGGTGTGGGGATTTAAAGCCGGGGGTATCGGGTCGGTCTTTGCCGCTACAAGAACCCTATCGTCGACCATTAAGGGTTTTGTAAAGGAATTTGGGGGAAACTTCAATAGTATCGGTCCGGTGCGGGCGGTTCCGTCCACCTTGATTACCTCGGCGATGTATTGTTCGGAAAATGCCGATGGTTTTTGTGCTTCCGTAATACGAAGCTCCCATACGGTCGCGCTTTCCCGTTCATGATTGGCATAATGGTCCGCCCAATTTTTCGGCTGGCCCATACTGTACGCCAATATTCCCAGGCAAAAAGTGGTAAGCGCCGTACCCATATAAAACCATATGGGATTTGCCTTTTTCAATACAAAAAAGAACAGCAGCAACGCTATCGATAGTACCGTTGCACCTATGGAGAAAAGGAGTCCGAGATCGAAAAAACTGGCGGTCAGTATACCACAGACCAAAAAGAGCGTTAAGCGAATGGGAACAAAGCGGAACAATCCCATGCTACAGGATGCGGTTGGCCCTTACAAAAGCGTTGTTCCAAAAACCTTCCCGTAACGAAGATACAATGACCCCTCTGGAGGAAGAGGCATGAATAAACTTGATTTCGGATCCAACGGCCACCACCATGCCCACATGGTTGATCCGCTTAGCGCTTTTGCGGGTTCGAAAAAAAAGCAGATCTCCTTTTTCAACATTCCTCAGTTTTATCCGCTTTCCCTCTTCCGCCATGTGATAAGAGGTTCTGGGCAAGGAAACGTCGTGTTCACCAAAGGATACATAGAGCAATCCGGAGCAGTCCATCCCTTTTTTGGTAGTACCGCCAAACTTATATCGCGTGCCCGAGAACTTGAGCGCGGTATCGATAATTTCGTCGGCCTTGGATCGGGATGCCGTACCCCTGGCCCGATCATCATCGGATTTTTCGGTTACTACGGTCTTCTCTTTGGAAGCGGGAACCGAAACTTTACGGGTTTTGCTGTAGGTCGTTTTCTTTTTTACCGCACCGCAACCGGTTATAAGAATCGAAAGCACAAGAATACAGATATGACGCATACTACACTGGGAATTGAATTTTCGCTCCTACCCAAAATTAGAGAATTAATTTGAAACGAATAAAACCCTTAGTGTGGTGCTCATATGCCGATCAGTGGATTTAACTGCTTTGGGTGGCCGAAATATAAGCGTTCACCATATCCTCTAACACGTCCAATGGGAGTGCCCCGTTTTTGAGAATAACCTCATGAAATTCACGGATATCGAATTTAGCTCCAAGCTTGTCCTTTGCCATTTTTCGAAGCGCTAAAATTTTGTTCATACCCACTTTATAAGCCGTCGCTTGGGACGGCATAACAATATGGCGCTCGACCATCTTAACGGCGTCGCTTTTTGCGTTCGGGGTGTTGTCGGTGTAATAGGCAATGCCCTCTTCCCTGGTCCATTTTTTGGAATGTATGCCCGTGTCGACCACCAAGCGGCACGCACGCCAAAGTTCCATGGCCAGTCTGCCAAAATCGGAGTAGGGGTCACTGTACAGTCCCATTTCTTTTGGAATAAATTCAGTGTACAGTCCCCAACCTTCAACATAGGCCGTATATCCGCCTATTTTTCTGAACATCGGAATATTCTCCAATTCTTGGGACATTGCCCTTTCCATGTGATGGCCCGGGATGCCCTCATGATAAGCTAGGGCTTCCATTTGGTATTTGGGCATGGCCTTTATATCGTACATATTGGCGTAATAGGTGCCGGGTCTGGAACCATCCAGTGCCGGGGCTTGGTAAAACGCCTTGCCCGCTGATTTTTCCCGGAAACCTTCTACCGCTTTTACGATCAGGTCCGCCTTTGGTTTCCTTAAAAAAAGTTCGTCCAGTCGGGCTTTCATCGTATCGATCAATGCCGTGGCGGTTTGCATGTATTCGGCGCGACCTTCCTTGGTGTCCGGATAATAGAATTGTTCGTCCTCTTTCATGAAAACGAAAAACTCTTGAAGCGAGCCTTCAAAACCGACACCATCTTTGATCGCGTTCATTTCTTCATGAATTCGTTTTACCTCCGAAAGTCCCAAGGCGTGAATGTCATCGGAAGTCATATCGGTAGTGGTGGTGCGGGCAAGGGCATTGTTATAGTAGGCAGCCCCATTTGGAAACTTCCAAGCGCCATGGTCCGTAGTGGCCCTTGTCGATTGCGCTTCCAAAAAACGGATCAACTTTTCGTATGCAGGTTTTACCGAAGTGGTCAACGCTGCTTTTGCCGCGGCCAATAGTGATTTGGTATCCCCCTCGTTGGTATCGATCTTTTTGAGTTTGGTTTGAAAATCTTCCAGTAGGGTACTGTATTCCGTGTCGTTTTCAAAAGGGACTCCCTTCAGGATGTTTTTACAGGATTCGATAACTCTTGGGAAAACGAACTTCGGAGGAACGATACCTGCTGCTTCACGTTCTTTAAGCCCCTCGATAATTTGTTCGAACAAAAGGGGAACGCCCTCTAGTCTTGAAACATAGGCCTCTGCGTCTTTTTTGTCCGTTATTTGGTGCATATTGATTAAAAAAGAGGGCACTTGGGAGTGTATGCCGAACATTTGATTCACGGGATAGTCATACAAACGATATTGGTAATCGGCAATTTCATTTTCCTGCTGTTGCACCGCAAGGGTATAGCTCAGTAAAGTAGCTTCATCCAATGCCTGCACGTCTACGGAGTCTTTTAGAAAGGCCAATCGGGATTTTGACCTCTTGAATGCCTTTTCTTCAGTTTCTTTGGACATGTCGTCCCATTTGTCGTAATCCGTTTTGTCGCCCAAATAGGTTTGGGTCATGGGCGATAGCGCGACTTCGTTATCCCATTCCTTTTGGAACCAATCGTTTAGGGCTTTTGAGCCGTTGGCAATCGCTTCCGGCGCTATTTTTTCTTCGGTTTTTTCAGTTGCTTGCTTGCAGTTTGCAAGAAATATCAAAAGACTTATTGTAAACGTAGTTTGCAGTAATTTTTTCATAGCATAGCTGTGTTTCGGTGTGGCAATCAATTTATTGGCCCATCTAAGGTATGAATAAGACCTGAATTAAGTATTCGTTACTATCAATTCCGCAACCTTATCACTGGCGCCCTTTCCGCCAAGCTTTTCGGATAATTCGTCATATGCCCTTAACATGGCGTCGCGAGCGGGGCCCTCCGTTATTTTTTTCAATTCGGATACCAGTGCGGTCGTATGCAGTTCTTCTTGGATGAGTTCCTTGACCACTTCTTTGTCCATAATAAGATTGACCAACGAAATGTACTTCAAGGTGATAATGCGTTTCGCAATTTGGTACGACACCCAATTTGCCTTGTAGCATACCACTTGCGGAACGTTGAAAAGGGCCGTTTCCAAGGTGGCGGTACCACTGGTGACCAATGCCGCATGGGCCATGCCCAAAAGGTCATAGGTTTTGTTCAGTACGAACTTCACGTTTGGGGTATTCAGGTAAGGAGCGTAAAAATCCCCGTCAAGACTTGGCGCTCCGGCGATAACGAACTCGTATTCGGGAAAATGACCGGCCACGGAAAGCATCGTTCGAAGCATTTTTTCCACCTCCTGTTTGCGACTGCCCGGTAGCAGGGCTATAATGGGTTTGTCCGCACTTAACCGATGTTCTTTTCGAAATAGGGGCTCCGATACCTCAGGTTTCTGCGCTAGGGCATCGATCAAGGGGTGGCCCACAAAATGGACGGGATATCCGTGCTTATCTTCATAGAACGCTTTTTCAAAAGGCAAAATGACATACATCCGGTCGATATCGCGCTTTATTTTTTCAATACGTTTTTCGCGCGATGCCCATAGCTGTGGGGAAATGTAGTATTGTGTGCCAAAACCTGCTTTTCGCGCCCATTTGGCGATGCGAAGATTAAAGCCGGAATAATCGACAAAAATGATGGTATCGGGTCGAAATTGGGCGATATCCGCTTTGCAAAAAGCAATGTTCTTGAATATTTTCCACAGGTTCAGCACTACCTCGATAAACCCCATAAAGGCCATTTCTTTATAGTGCTTGACCAATGTTCCACCGGCCTCGCGCATGAGATCACCACCCCAGCAGCGAATATGGGCATCGGGGTCTTTGCGTTTTAAGGCGCGAATGAGGTTCGATCCATGAAGGTCCCCGGAAGCCTCACCGGCAATAATATAATACTTCATTTAAAAACTAAGCTGCCCGCTGTTAGGTTCGGGCAAATTTTCTTGAATTCGCAAATCCTTTGTTGCACCGTAGCGTAAAGGAATCCGTCCGTTCGGTCATAAAAGAATCTTGTTCGAACCCTTATAGCAGTTTATAGCCAAGGATGACCAAGGCGGTGAGCAGCGTGGCGATCAAGACCCCTTTTGCCCGTTGGTCCCTTTTGATACGTAAAAAAGCGAAAAAGGCGACCAGGTTTAAAATGGCGCCCAGTGCCAGCAAACTGCCCAAATGGTCCTGTTCGATCGCCGCAGCGAAGGTTTCGGCAATTCCGAGTTCCGAAAAAAGGGCGATATACAATAGGGTGCCGATGGTATTGGCGATAAGCCCGACAAGAATACCGATTACGATTTCTTTTTTATGATTCATTTAAATTCCAAGTATTTATTTGTTGTATGCAATGGTGTGCGGTCAGATCGAATTGCGTCGGTACCACGGAAACATAACCGTTGGCCAAGGCCCACTCGTCGGTGTCCTCACCTTTGTCCAATAGTTCAAATTCCCCGGTCAGCCAATAATAATCCTTTCCCATAGGATTGGTTCGCTTATCGAACTTCTCCTTCCAATTGGCCTTTGCCTGTCGGCATACTTTTATGCCCTTTATCCCCACATCGGTATTTTTGGGAATATTTACGTTCAGTACCGTGCCCATTGGTATTTGATGATGCAGGGCCTGTTTGACGATTTGCTGGATATAGGGTTTTGCATGTTCAAAGTCGGCTTTCCAAGAGTAATCGCAAAGCGAAAACCCTATGGCCGGTACGCCTTCTATCCCTGCCTCTATCGCCGCGCTCATGGTACCGGAGTAAATAACGTTTATGGAAGCATTGGAGCCGTGATTGATGCCGCTGACACAGATATCCGGTTTGCGTTTTAAAAGCTCTTGAAGCCCTAATTTTACGCAATCCGCAGGTGTTCCGCTACAGCTATATTCTTGCTTGGCGCCATCTTCCGGGGCGATGTTCAAAGAAGTGGAATATAAGGTGCTGTCGAGGGTAATGGCATGCCCCATGCCGGATTGCGGACTGTCCGGTGCAACTACGACAACCTCTCCCAATTCGCTCATAAAACGGATAAGAGATCGTAGCCCGGGAGCCGTAATTCCATCGTCATTGGTCACCAATATTAAAGGTTTTGCCATTTCACATAATTTACTGGACAAAAATACGTTTTTAAAAAGGATAAGACCTATGAGCCGTTTAACAAAAAATTAATCCTTGTTGCAATCCATGGCATGGTTTTTTCAGTATCTTAGGGAATTACAAGGATTTTACCACCGCAGCAATTGCCTCTTTTAAATTGTCTGCCCAAAAACTGATAAATGAAAAGGAACCTAGCCTACGCTTTATTTATAACGCTCATCGCGGTAGCCTCGTGCAGCTTTACAAATCAAACCGCTGAAAATTTCGAAAACGACGATAAGGACAAATTGCTCCTCGATCTGATCACCTATGTATTGGAGAAAGGACATTATGAGCCCAAAGATATCGACGATGACTTTTCGGTAAGCGTTTTTGAGGATTTCATAGAGATATTGGACCCGACCAAGCGTTATTTTCTGGAGGAGGACATCAAGGAATTTGAGCAATACAAATTTCAAATAGACGACCAGATAAAGAATACCGAAATCGCTTTTTTTAATGTAGTCCACGAAAGGTTGATGGAGCGTATGCAACAGGCGAAGGAGATATACAAAGAGGTTTTGGAAGTTCCCTTTGACTACGGGCGCAAGGAGAAAATCGACATCGATTATGAAAAAATGCCCTTTGCCGATTCCAGAAAAGACTTGAAAGAACGTTGGAGAAAACAATTGAAGTACGCTACATTAGGTACATATGATTCGAAGATAAAGCGCATTGAAACCCCTGAAGAGACCGATGAGGAGCCGATGACCAAAGAACGGGCGGAAATCGATTCCCGCGAATCGACCCGTAAAACCTTGGATGAGTTTTTCGACTTTGTGGACGATACCGAACGTAAAGACTGGTTCGTACAATACATCAATACCATTGTGGACGAGTTTGATCCGCACACCTACTATTTTGCCCCTGATGATAAGGAAAAGTTCGATATGAGCATGTCCGGAAAATTCGAGGGTATCGGGGCGCGATTGCAAAAAAAACCCGAAGGCGCTAAAATCGTGGAAATCATTTCCGGTGGTCCCGTATGGCGCAACCAGCAGTTGGAGGTAGGGGACGAAATTATTAAAGTAGGGCAGGATGGCGAAGAGCCTATCAATATCGTCGGAATGCGGTTGGACGATGCTATAAAACTTATAAAAGGGCCCCAAGGAACCATTGTGGACCTTACCGTTAGAAAAGTGGACGGATCATTGGATGTCATCTCCATCACTAGGGATGTGGTAGAATTGGAAGAGTCGTTTGCCAAATCGACCAAAATACAAAAAGACGATATTCGTTACGGACTTATCCATCTTCCCAAATTTTATGTGGACTTTGATGATTACAGCGAGCGAAATGCAGCTACCGATGTGGCCAAGGAAGTAGAGCGACTTAAAACGGAGGGTGTTGAAGGTCTCGTTTTGGATCTGCGCGATAACGGAGGAGGATCATTAAAAACGGTCGTTGAAATGGCAGGACTTTTTATTAAAGATGGTCCGGTGGTACAAGTACAGTCGTCCGGTAAAAAGAAAGAAGTTTATGAGGACAAGGACGAACGCATTCAGTGGGACGGTCCGTTGGTGATATTGGTCAACGAACTTTCGGCTTCGGCTTCCGAGATACTTGCCGCCGCCATGCAAGACTATAAAAGGGCCGTGGTTATCGGTAGCGAGCAGACCTTTGGTAAGGGAACCGTACAGAACGTTATTCCATTGGACAACATTGTAAGGAGCAACGACCATGGGAAATTAGGTGCCATAAAGCTGACCACACAGAAGTTTTATCGAATTAACGGAGGATCCACACAACTCGAAGGAGTAAAAAGTGATGTGGTGGTCCCGGACCGTTATTCCTATATCGATTTGGGAGAACGCGACCAGTCCAACCCGTTAAAGTGGGATAAGATCACCCCTGCCGATTACAAGCCGTGGGACGGCTATATCGACTATGAGCAGACACTGGCCAGCAGCAATAAAAGGATGGCGGGAAATGCCCAGATCGCGCTTATAGAGGAGAATGCAAAATGGCTGAAAGCCGAGCAGGAAGAAACCAAAATTTCCCTGAACTATTCCGATTATAAGGTGGAGGAACAAAAGGATAAAGAAAAGCTCGATTATTTTAAGACACTGTCCGAATACGATAATAAACTATCGTTCAGTTCCCTTAAATATGAAGAAGCCTTGTTTACAAAAGATTCCGTACTTCGGGAAAAAAGAAACCGTTGGCACCAGAACTTGGCCAAGGATGTATATGTTGAGGAAGCGGTGAACGTATTACAGGATCTGAAGATCAATAACATCAAAAACGGAAAACTGGCCAGTGTAAAAGGCTGATTTTTTCTATAACTGAATTAAAAATCCCCGGGACGGCATATCTCGGGGATTTTTAGTTTTTTGGGATCCCTTATACCATTTTTTAATGGTTGATTTCAAGGTAGAAATGGTATTAATGCCATAAATGGTATGATTTTAACCCTCTGGATGCTCGCGTTGGAATGCTTTCAGTTTAGGCCGGATGATCCCCTGGCAGTAGGCCTGCTCCGGATTTTTCTCAAAATACTTCTGGTGATATGCTTCGGCCAAATAGAAATTTTTCAAAGCAGCTATTTCCGTCGTGATGGGCTTTTCGAAGCGCGGTCTTAAGGTTTCGATCAGTGCAACCGCCGATTGCTGTTGTTGGTTGTTGTGGGTGTAGATTACCGAACGGTACTGGTTGCCTATGGAAACACCTTTGGTATGTGTTGTCGTTGGGTCGTGTACGGTCATAAAGAGGGTCAGCAATCGTTCGTACGAAATGAGCTCCGGGCAAAACGTCACTTGTACCACTTCGGCATGTCCAGTGCGGCCGGAACATACTTCCCTATAGGTGGGATATCCGGGTACGGACCCTCCACTATACCCCGATACAACCTGTTCAACACCTTTTACGATGGTAAAAAGTGCTTCGATACACCAAAAACAACCTCCGCCAAAGGTGGCTTTTTCAACTGTTTTCAAGCGTGTCCTCGGTATGCTTTGGTTGTAAGGTCATAGAAGCCGAATTGATACAGTACCGAAGGCCGCTAGGTTCCGGACCATCGGGGAATACATGCCCCAAGTGTGCGTCACAGGTATTGCAAAGTACTTCTACCCGTATCATACCAAAGGAAACATCTTTAATGTAACTGATGGCATTCTCCTTTATCGGTTGGGTAAAACTGGGCCAGCCCGTACCTGATTCAAATTTAATGGTAGAATCAAAAAGTGGTGTGTCGCAACAGACACAATTGTATTTTCCGGCTTCGTATATGCCACAAAGGTCACCGGTATGTGGTGCTTCGGTACCTTTTTTTCGGGTAATGCGAAAAACGTCGGGTGTCAATACCTGTTGCCATTCCGCCTCGGTTTTCTCCACCCTTTTGTCGGGCTTCGGATTTCCTTTGGTACTAAAATGAATAACATCTTTCCAAGTAATCATAGCGCTACATTTTTGGTATAAGGTAATAAGAATTTCGCTTTTTTGGTCGAAATATTCTTGGAAAACATACGGTGGTCACGTGATGGAGGTAACCGTGAAATTTGTAGTTTTAAACATGGGTAGCATATCGTTCAAAAATCGCAATAGCATCATCTATTCGGTGCTTATGCTCGTTTGTATCGTCGGGTTTTGGTTGTTCCAGAATTTTTATACGCCCGCATCCTATTCTGAAGCACCGTCCGACACCCACGGGATAACATCCGTACCGGCTTTTGCCCTTCCCCGTTCTACCACGGGTTCGATGATCGACCACCGACATTATTGTCTATCCTATAGCGAAACCCACGAACAGGCCGAGTGGGTGGCTTATGTATTAAAAAAAGAACACCTCACCTACGACGATCGTAAACGGCCTTATTTTATTGAAGATCCCAAAGTGTCCACAAAATCTGCTGACTGGAAAAACTATAGGGGGTCGGGCTACGATCGCGGGCATTTATGTCCGGCCGGAGATCGGCGTTTTAGCGAACAGGCGTATAACGAAACGTTTTACACCAGCAACATTAGTCCGCAGGACAGGGATTTCAACGCTGGCATATGGAACCGCTTGGAGCAGCAGGTCCGCCGTTGGGCAAAAAAGAAGGGTACCTTGTATGTTATTACCGGGGGCATACTGGAAAAGGATTTAGATGAAATTGGAGCGGAGGCTGTTTCGGTACCTGAGTATTATTATAAGATCGTTGCCAGCGGGAATGCTTCAAAAATGACCGCAATCGCCTTTCTGATGGAAGGAAAGGAGCGCTCAAAGCCATTGCATACCTTTGTAGTGCCTATCGATGAACTGGAAAAACGAACTGGAATCGATTTTTTTTATCAGCTATCAGATCAGATGCAGGCCAGTTTGGAAAGCGGCACGGATATCGGGAACTGGCCGATGTAAAATTGCTTCTTCTTAAATTCCCTCCTTCAACCGGTTGGTGTCCAGTTTTAAAAAGACAAAAAGGAGAATGCTGAAAAACAGTAGTCCGGAGCCCCCATAACTAAAAAAGGGTAGGGGAATGCCGATGGTGGGGAGCACACCGATAACCATCCCGATATTGATGAAGTAGTGGAACAGCAGTATGGAGATTACCCCATAACCGTACATTCTACTGAAATTGTTTTTTTGGCGTTCCGCCAAATGTACCAATCGCAATAGCATTAGCGTAAATAGAATAACTACCGTAGCGGTGCCGATAAACCCCCATTCCTCACCAACAGTACTAAAAATATAATCGGTATGTTGTTCGGGTACAAAATCGCCTTTGGTACGGGTACCCTCCAAAAAGCCTTTTCCGAAAAACCCGCCCGATTCGATCGCTTTTTCCGATTGGTAGGTATTGTAACCGATCGTTTTACGGATCTGCTCCAGTTTGGCCGGGTCTTTCTCCAGTCGCAACCAAAGACTAAAACGGTCCCTATGGCGCTGTTCGAATACGCTGTTAAAAACGAAATTTACCGATAGGGAAAATAGGATGGTGACCACCGCAAAGGTGATCAAGGGTACAATGGGCAGTTTAAAACGTTTCTTTTTGAGCAGAAAAAACAATACCAATAACAGGACAATGGTAAAGCCAACCCATAGCGTGCCGAACATTAAAGTGGTCACAAATACCAATACGGCCAGAAAGCCGATGGCCAGGTAATATAGGGGAAGGCCTTCCCTAAAAATGACAAAGATCAGCGCAAAAAAGATCAGGGCACTCCCGGGATCGGGCTGGGGCACAATCAAAAAAGGCGGGATAAGAATGATTAAAAACGCGTATAATTGATCCTTTCTGCGTTTAATATCGGTTTGGATGTCGCTAAGGTACTTTGCCAAGGCCAGTGCCGTACCGACCTTTGCAAGTTCGGAAGGCTGTAAGTTGAAAAAACCAAGGCTGTACCAAGAGGTCGCTCCGGCTATCGTCTTTCCAAAAAAGAACAGCCCTAAAAGCAACACGACGGAAACAATATAGAGCAAGCTCGAAAAACGTTCAAAAAAGCTGGCCTCTAGGGCCATGATAACAATGATAGTAACGATACTGGCCCCAAAAAAGAAGAGCTGTTTACCGTGTAAGGTGGAAAAATTGAAAATGGAGGGATTCGCATCGGTGAACGTACTGGAGTAAATGTTCAGCCACCCGATGGTGACCAGGAGTACATAAAAAAGTACGCTAAGCCAATCAATACGTTTTAAGACGCTTCTGCCCGACATATGCGTTTATCTTGGAAGTATTTCCGGTTTGGGTGTTGGCCTTGGACTCCAGTTGTATTCGTTTATCCTGAATTCCTCACCGCTATAAGGTTTCGCATACTCATGCAGCAATGTGCGCTCCAACATTCTTTTTTCCAAGTCTTTTCTGGTAATCGTTCCCTTAAGGTATTTTTCGATCATCAAGGACGCGATATGTCCGGCGTACCGGGCCCCATAGTAGCCATTTTCGATGTATACTGCAATGGCGATCTTGGGTTTGTCCACGGGAGCGAAGGCCACGAATACGGAATGGTCCGTAAGTTGGGTCTTTACGCTGTCGATGATGGTAAAATTTTCTACGGTTCCCGTTTTTCCGGCGATTTCGATGTCGGGGATTTGGACCCCCCTTGCCGTTCCCCTCCGATACACTTCGGCCATTCCCTGCACAACAGGTTCAAAATGGTGCTTGTCTATGGTGGTATGCTTCGGTTTTACAAAATCGGGAAAGGTAATGTCCTTGCCCTCTACTTTTTTAAGCAGGTGGGGCGTAAAGTAATGGCCCCTGTTGGCAATGGCGGCCGTCATATTGGCCAATTGTATAGGGGTTACCGCTATTTCCCCCTGGCCAATGGAATTCGAGATGATGTAGGAAGACGACCATCGATTGTCGCCGTACCATTTATCATAATATTCTTTGGTCGGTATCCTACCTTTTCTTCCCGTATGCAGATCGGAACCTAAATAGTTGCCCAAACCAAAACTTTTCATGTGTTTTTCCCAAACATCATGGGCGTCGTCGGTGGTTTCGAAGCGTTCGTAAATTTTCCGGAAGGTACCGGCAAAGTAGGCATTGCACGATTTGTAAATCCCCACGTTCATATTCCGTAACCCACCACCGCAATGGCATCCTCTTTTGGTACGGCCTACATAAAATCCGTTATAGCACTGGATATTGGTATTCGGCGTAATGGCCCCTTCCTGCAAGGCGATCAACGCATTTAAGGTCTTAAAGGGCGATCCCGGTGAGCTTTCCGCCAATATGGCCCGATCAAAAGTGGGTCTTGAAATCGAATCGTAATGCAATTTGCTGTAGTTTGCCGATCGTTTTCTTCCCACTAAAAGGGAAGGGTCGTAAGTAGGGCCCGAAATCATCGAAAGGATCTCTCCGGAAGCCGGTTCTATTGCCACAATGCCGCCCCATTTGCCGTGCATCAATTTTTCCCCGTATTCCTGTAGCACCTTATCAATGGTGATGTGTATTTCCTTTCCCTGTACGGGTTCTAGGTCCAGCGAACCATCCTTATAACGTCCGATATCCCTATTGAAACGGTCTTTTTGGATATACTGCACCCCTTTTCTACCGCGAAGGGTATCTTCATATACCTTTTCTACTCCGGTACGGCCCGTGAGTTCCCCTTGCGTGTATTCCGGATTCTTGGACAAGTCCCTTTCGTTCACTTCACTGATGTACCCCAGTACATTTGCGGCACTGTTGGTATCATAATAACGTAACGATCTTTTTTGAATGTAAAAGCCCTTATAATGCCGCATTTTTTCCTGTAGGCGTGCATAGTCCTGTTTTGACAGTTGTGGAACGAATACCGAAGGCAATCTTGGCGAGTAGATTCTCGCCTTTCGTAATGATTTGATGAATTTTTTCCGGTCTACACCCAATAATTTGCAGAATTCAAGGGTGTCCAATGGTTTTACTTCCCGGGGAATGACCATAACATCATAGGCCGGATCGTTCCCTACCAAAAGTTTGCCGTTACGATCGTAGATGTAGCCACGTTCCGGATAGTCATAAATCGCCTTTATTGCCGGGTCTTCCAACAACTGATCTGGAGAAAAACTAAAGATCTGCAAATAACTTAACCTTCCGAGAAAGGTGATCCCGATAATGACGATAATGGATGACAGCAATACTTTTTTCATTCCTTTTTAACGCTGAAGAGTGAGCTGAACAACAGGCAGAGTACCAATGAGGCCGCCCCGATGGCCACGATTTTTTTGAGCATCAATACTATATTGGCAAAGCTAAAGATTTCTAAGGCAAAGAATACGGCGTGATGCACTATAATTAATAACGCCAAAAACGTGATTTGTTGTGCCCGAGTGGTGTTGGAAAGCCGAAAACTTTGAAATTCGATGTTCACCCCAAAAACAAAGCGCATCATGGTCGGTCTAAAATAGGCGATGGTAACCGTAGCCGCGCCATGTAGGGCCATGGTGTCAGAAAACAGGTCTACCAGCAGTCCCAGCAAAAAGCTCAGTCCGATAAGGGCGGCGCGGTTCTCCTTTATGGGATACCAATACAGATACAAAATATAGACCATAGGGTTGATAAAGCCAAAAAAGTTCAGCCGATTGAACACCAATACCTGTACCAATACCAGTAGGACAAAGCGGACGATATTTATGAAATAACTATTGTTCATTGATGGTCTGCTCTTGGAGTTCCATAATTTCCCGACGGTCTACGTTTTGGACGATATATACGTTTTTCAGATTGGTCATGTCGTTAAAAAGCTGCACATCGATGCGGTAAAAACTATTGGCGGTATCCAAATCAAATTTCTGGATGGTGCCTATAGGTACGTTCTCGGGGAAAATGCTGCTCATCCCACCGGTAACAATGGTGTCGCCGACCATAAGGGGTACCAATCGTGGAATGTCTACCAGCTGTACGATGTTGAACCGTTTGGTGTTCCAGACCAAGGATCCGAAGTGGTTGGTGTTTTTCAGTTTTGCGTTGATGTTGGACTTCTCGTTGAGAATACTCTGGACGGTGGCATAGTTGCGGGAAACATTTTCTACGATACCGAGGATTCCTTTTGGTGTGATGACGCCCATATCCGCTTTTAGGCTATCGGTGCTTCCCAAATCGATCGTAATGTAATTGCGCGGGTCCGAATAACTATTTTTTATGACCTTTCCCGAAAGGATGGTATAAATGGAGCGTCCTGGCAGGCTTACAGTGTCCTTGCTGTCCGTCTCTTGATTGAACAATAACTTGCGGAGCCTTTTATTTTCGTCCACCAACTTTTGGTTCTCTTGGGAAAGTCCAAAATAGGAGGTAATGCCGTCAAATGCTTGGTATATGGATCCACTGATCCAATTGGAGGAATTGAAAAAACTGGATTGGTGATACGAATGCGACTGTACCGTAAAACCCAACGAAACCATCATAAGAAACAAGTAGAGCAAAAAGTTCTTGTGCCGTATGACGAAGTTGATGATCTGCTGCATTCACACTTTGGTTTTAGCTACGTTGGCATGAAGGGAAAAATCTAGGGAATAGCGCTTCCGATGCCCGTAAAAAGTCGTTTGTATTGTCTTATTTGATCAAGATGCTCTTGTAACGTTCCAAGTTTTTCAATGCGATTCCGGTACCACGTACGACTGCTCTAAGAGGGTCCTCCGCAATATATACGGGAAGATCCGTTTTTTGGGAAAGTCTTCGGTCCAGGCCTCTTAACATGGATCCACCACCGGCCAAATAGATACCGGTATTATAAATGTCCGCCGCAAGTTCGGGAGGCGTTTGGGACAGGGTCTCCATTACCGCGTCCTCGACCCGTAAAATGGATTTGTCTAGTGCCTTTGCGATTTCGCGATACGAAATTTGCACCTGTTTGGGCTTTCCGGTCAATAGATCACGACCTTGCACCGATTTATCTTCCGGTGGGTTTTGTAGATCTTCGGTAGCCGAACCGATCTCTATTTTAATATTTTCTGCGGTACTTTCCCCAACGTAAAGGTTGTGCTGCGTACGCATGTAATATATAATATCATTGGTGAATACATCGCCCGCGATCTTTACCGATTTGTCGCAAACGATACCGCCTAGGGCGATTACCGCAATTTCCGTGGTTCCCCCTCCGATATCGACGATCATGTTTCCCTTGGGTTGCATGATGTCCAACCCTATACCGATAGCTGCGGCCATGGGTTCATGGATCAGGTATACCTCTTTACCGTTCACACGCTCTGCCGATTCCTTTACCGCACGCATTTCCACTTCGGTAATACCGGAGGGAATACAAATGACCATGCGCAATGCCGGTGGAAACCATTTTTTCTTTAACGCGGGAATGTTTTTGATGAACATGTTGATCATCTTCTCCGAAGCATCAAAATCGGCGATAACCCCGTCTTTCAGGGGGCGTATCGTTTTGATGTTTTCATGGGTCTTGCCCTGCATCATGTTGGCCTCCTTGCCAACGGCTATTATTTTACCGCTGATGCGGTCCCTTGCTACTATGGAGGGACTGTCCACAACAACTTTGTCCATGTGGATGATGAGGGTGTTCGCGGTACCTAGATCGATAGCGATTTCCTCGGTCAAGAAATCAAAAAATCCCATTTTACTTTGTTTGGTTATGTTACTAGTTCGAGTGGGGTGTGTACAATACGAACAAAAGTAGTGAAATTAATGCTTAAAATGACGTGTGCCGGTCATTACCATGGCAACACCATTTTCATTGCAATAATCGATACTCAGTTGATCTTTGATAGATCCGCCCGGCTGTATAACGCTCGAAATACCATTTTTATGCGAAATTTCCACACAATCCGGAAACGGGAAGAACGCATCGCTGGCCATTACCGCTCCCTCGAGGTCAAAATTGAACGACTTTGCCTTGTGAATCGCCTGATTGAGGGCATCTACGCGGGAAGTCTGCCCCGTTCCGCTGGCGCACAATTGCTTGTTTTTGGCAAGCACAATGGTGTTCGATTTTGTGTGCTTACAAAGTTTGGAAGCAAAGATCAGGTCCTCTAGTTCCGCTTTTGAGGGTTCCTTTTCGGTTACATATTTCAAATCGGGGACCGTATCGGTCTTGTGGTCCTTGTCCTGTACCAATAAGCCGTTCAAACAGGTGCGTACGATGGTTTCGGGAAGGTCCGTCTCGTTCTGGATCAAGATGATCCGGTTTTTCTTGCCCTTTAAAATTTCAAGGGCATCATCGGCATAACTCGGGGCGATCACCACTTCGCAGAACAATTTATGGATTTCGTTGGCCGTGGCCGCATCAATTTCGACGTTGCTGATCAAAATTCCCCCAAAGGCGGATACCGGGTCCCCTGCCAAAGCATCTACATACGCTTGGTGTATGGAATCCCTTGTGGCCAGCCCACAGGCATTGTTGTGCTTCAGTATGGCAAAGGTTGGGGCGTCCTTACGGAATTCGTTCATGAGCAATACCGCGGCATCCACGTCCAACAAGTTGTTGTACGATAGTTCTTTGCCGTGAAGTTTGGAGAACATGGCCTCAAAGTCCCCAAAGAAAAACCCTCTTTGGTGCGGGTTTTCCCCATAACGCAATACCTTGCCGTTCAGTTCACTTATTTTAAGTGAAGCAATGGCGTGGTCTTTATTGAAATAGTTAAAAATTGCGGTATCGTAATGTGAGGATACATTGAACGATTTTGCGGCAAATTGTTTGCGGTCTTCCAAAGTGGTGCTTCCGTTGTCCCTGGAGATGACGGTCAGGAATTCGGAGTAATCCTCCATGGAGGACACACAGAGTACGTCTTTATAATTTTTTGCCGCTGCCCGGATCAAGGAAATTCCACCAATATCTATTTTTTCGATAATATCTTGTTCCGAAGCGCCACTGGCCACGGTTTTCTCAAAGGGGTAAAGGTCCACAATAACGATATCGAGCTGTGGAATTTCGAATTCTTCCAATTGTGCCACGTCGCTCTCGTTGTCCTGACGGTTAAGAATTCCCCCAAAAACTTTTGGGTGCAGGGTTTTGACCCTTCCGCCGAGTATGGACGGATAGCTGGTCACTTCTTCCACCGGTATCACTTCGATGCCGAGATCTCGTATGAATTTTTCGGTTCCCCCGGTACTGTAGATGGTAATTCCCAGCTCTTGGAATTTTTTTACGATAGGTTCCAGGCCATCTTTATGAAATACTGAAATTAAGGCTGAAGTGGCTTTTTTAGTGCTCATTTTTGAAAGATACGTTGTGGTTATTTACGGGCAAAAGTACCTTTTTTAAGGGTTTGTAAAAGGTTGGGTTATCAACAAAAACCCTAAAGTTTTAAACGTTTTTTGGAAATGGTATAACCTAGGGATCATTAGGCTTCCCGTCGTAATGGCCTACAACTAAAAAGTTATACCATTTTAACTTTGAAATAGCACTAATAAATCGTTTCTTTTTCCGCTGTCCTTCGTTAAAAAATATAACCGTAGCTAAGGCTATGCTTAGATCCCCGGTCAAGCCGGGGACAGGCTTTTGCCTCGAACAACTAAAAAATAATTCAATTTCTATACACGCGATTTCAAAGTTAAAATGGTATTACTGGGAAAAAGAAGGTGTTTACCCCTTGGTCAGCAGTTTGGCCACGCGCTCGTTCACGAACTCTAAAAAGCGCTCGTCCGCTTCTGTAAAGGGGTCCGGCGTATCGCTGTCGATGTCGATCTGTCCGATATTGATGCCGTTCACAAAAAGGGGAACTACGATTTCGGCCTTTACCGATATGCTACAGGCAATGTAGTTGTCCTGGGCCTGAACGTCGGGTACCACAAAATTTTGGTCGCTCACCGCCACTTGGCCGCAAATACCCTTTCCAAAGGGAATGATAACATGGTCGGTAGGTGCCCCGGCATAAGGCCCCAATTTGAGTTCGTCCTTGTCGCCGTTTTTAAAATAAAACCCCACCCAATCGTAATAGGGGACGGTATCCTTTAAAAGGTCGCAGATGGTTTGCAGCTTGTCGTCGGTAGTGCCTGCAGGGTTCGCCAACAACGTATCGATTTTAGGGCGCAAAGTGCTGAACATAGTTGCTTTTTTCTGCAAAAATAATGGTTTTATCGCGCAGTACGAAACGTGTTTTTTGAATGGGTAGCGCTGTAGTGTTTTATGATTTGGTAATGAGTTCAATAAAAAAAGGGACGCTCCCTACGGATCGTCCCTTTTTCAATTTTCTATAAATATTTTGTGTTACGGCTGGATCTTTACATCGAACTCGATAAAATCGTTGTTCGCAAAACCGGCCTCTATCGCTGTTATTTTGATCAATCCTGTTTTGCCATAGTTATCGACAAACGCGATGACATCGCCAACGGCAAGATTCGTGATTTTTTGGATCCCGGAATTCATGATCGTTGGAAGGTCGCCCGAAAGTACTACGGCGTCAAAACCATCGGCATCCAAACTTGACATTGCGAAAAATGTTTCGTTCAAGGTTTCGGTGGCGGCATCTTCTTCATCTTCCCCTGGCTCCAATCCTTCTACCGGAAATCCGAAAGAGGCATCGTACGTTGCAGTGGAAGCAAAGGAGGCATCTTCACCATCCGATACGCCAGAAGCGCCGAAATAATATCCGAAATCCCAAAAGGCCCTAAATTCAGGTCCCTCGTTGATCCGGTACACTTTTTCGTCCAATAAGGAAAAGAACGACTCCGTAGTGCCGTCCGCGGCTGGGGCAAAAAGTTGTATTCCGTTAAATTCCCGTACCGCAGCGGCAGGGTTGGTTCCGTTACCAACGGTTACGGTAATGGTTCCTACGCCAAGGGCAAGCCGTTTGCTGGCATCCCTAAAGTCCCCTTTTCCGGTGGTGGTCCAAAAGCTATACACAATGGAGCCATTGTCAATATTTGGAACAGGAAGCTCAAAGGTAAAATCGATTTCATTTTTGGTGGCACCGTCCAAATCGATGGAGCCATCCGCTTTCAATGCTTTTTGAAGGTCATCGCTATCCAAGTTGAAGTTGTTGAAAGGCATGTCACCCTGACCGGAAATGTTTTGTGTAATGTACATTCTCCGTTGTGTTGTCGCCGAAGTGGTAAAGATTACCCTTCCAGGAACGCTGGTACCTACTTCGCCACTTGCCGAAGCGGTGGGGGTATTGTTTGCCGGGTCGTCTTCGTTGAAAACCAAGGTGGCTACCTGTGGAGCGTCCGGGTCATCTTGACCGGGTGTGTCCGGGGTATCGAACTCGTTACCGTCGTCCGATGAACAGCTTGCGATAAAAAGCGTTAATGAGCAGGCAATAAGCGCCTTCCCTAATGACTTTCTAAATACTTTTTTCATGTTAAAATAGAATTTAATGTGTTAGTGATGCACGTTAAACGGATTTATCGCGCATTTCGTATAATTTGTTTGTTTTTTTGAAAAAAGCAGGTAAAACCGCCTTTTTAAAAACATGGGGCACGCTATACGATAGCATCATGTTGCAACGTTTGTTAAGTGACGTGAGTTCAAATTGAAACATCCATTTTTTAGATACTGGCAATTTTTAATGGATAATTTCAAGATAGAAATGGTATGAAAGATAAAGAGCTGACCAGCAGTGGTGATTTTGTAAAAAAAGGCTGTTTTTTATGTTGAACTGACGTTAAATAAAATGTCTATGATTGGATGTTTTGTATTTTTGCTATTGTGAAACGATTGCTTCATTCCATATCGCACTTGCTTCTGGCGCTGCTCGTTTTGGCCTCTACGGTTTCGTGGAAGGTCGACAAACACTATTGTATGGGCCGTTTAATGGATACCGCTCTTTTCATAGGGGCCGATTCCTGTGGGATGGGCGTCAACGGACTTGAAGGCGAATTGCCATCCTGTTGTGACGATGAAACCATAGTTATCGATGGACAGGACGACCTGTCCTCGATTTCCCAAGGATTTTCTTTTGATTTGCCATTACAGCCGACCGCTGTTTCGGAGTTTTTGTTTACTGCTTATCCTTACCATAGTCGTATCCTTCCAGAGGAACACTATCCACCACCCATTTTGATCGAGGACATTGTATTGCTCGATCAGGTATTCCTAATTTGATCTGTTTTTTCCAGTACCCGTACCCTCCGGTATTTCCCATACTGACGGGAAAATTCGGTGATATTGCCGTATGCGGCAATAACCTAATTAAGGAAAATTAACAGACTTCAACATGATACATACGTATACGATCAAAGGAATGACCTGTAACGGTTGTGCCGCCGGTGTTACCAAAAAGTTAAGCGCGGTAGACGGTGTGCTTGACGTTCAGGTAGACTTGCAAAGGGAAATTGCGCAGCTTCGTTCAAAGAAGGGGATTCCCCTTGCGCAGCTTCAAAAAGCACTTCCCGAAAAATACACTATTAACCATACGGCGAACGCTGCCGACGACAAGACTTCCGTATCTGCCGAAAAGCCATCGAAACTAGTGCAGTTAAAACCCTTGTTGCTCATTTTTGCATACTTGTTTACCGCAGTATTCTTGATGCACTATAAAACGGGCGATCTCTCTGCCGCGATGATGGATTTTATGGGACTGTTCTATTTGGTGTTCAGTTTTTTCAAGTTGCTGGACCTTAAAGGGTTTCCCGAGAGTTTTGCCATGTACGATCCGTTGGCCGGCCGCTTGCCTTGGTATGGGCGCATATATCCTTTTTTGGAACTGACATTGGGCATATTGTTTTTGATGCGTGCACAGGTATTTTGGGCCTTGGTGGCAACACTATTGCTATTGGTGCCCACTACCTATGGTGTTGTAAAGAGCCTTTTAAATAAAAAGGACATCCGTTGCGCCTGCTTGGGAACGGCCCTAAAACTGCCGATGACCGAAGCTACCTTGATCGAAAATGCGGTGATGCTTTTTATGGCCTGTTATATGCTGTATCAATACACTTTTTAGATGAAAGCGATACTAAAAAACATACTAACGGCGATACTAGCGGTATGCTGCCAATACGGGTTTGCACAGGATAAGGTGGAGGGTAGGATACTTGGGGCCGACGGTGAAAATAGTCCCTCCGGCCTGTCGGGTGCCAATGTGTATTGGTTGAACTCCCAAATTGGAACGGTGACCGATACGGAAGGGGACTTTAGTATTCCGTATCGGAAGGAGTTTAACCAATTGGTGATCAGTTTTATCGGTTTCACCACGGATACCCTTACGGTAAATGCCCCTAAGACCATCACGCATCTTTTACAGCCATCCAATGTATTGGATGAGGTGGTCGTGGAGCAAAAGAAGGATGCGGTTCAAAAGGCATTCCTGAGTGCGCGTAACGTGATTACGGTCAATAGCGCCGAGCTTTTAAAGGCGGCCTGTTGTAACCTTTCGGAAAGTTTCGAGACCAATCCCGCCATTGATGTCAATTTTTCGGATGCGTTGACCGGAACAAAGCAAATTCAAATGCTGGGACTTACCAGTCCCTATTTATTGATTACCCAGGAGAACATCCCCATGGTGCGGGGCGCATCGCAAGCCTATGGTCTTACCTTTACGCCGGGCACATGGGTAGAGAGCATTCAGATAACAAAAGGTGCCGGTAGCGTGGTCAACGGTTACGAAAGTATTTCCGGGCAGATCAACACCGAATTGATGAAGCCTTTAACGGATAAATTACTGTTTGTAAACGGTTATGCCAATCAAAATGGACGTTTGGAACTCAATGCCCATATCAATCGACGGTTAAGCGAGCAATGGAGTACCGGTTTTTACATTCATGGAAACCAAAGGACCACGGAAGAGGACGGTAACGGGGATGGCTTTTTGGATGCCCCATTGGCGGACCAGATCAATGTGATGAACCGTTGGCAGTACCAAAACCCGGTTACGGGTTGGGTAAGTTTTATCGATGTCCGTTTTTTGAACGATGAAAAACAGGTAGGGCAGACCGGTTTTGATGCGGACCGATGGCGCGGTATTCTAGGAATTCCATCGGGCACGGGAGTGCCGAACACACCTGCCCTTCGGCTACACTCAGGGCACGTGCTGAACGAAACTGGACCGCCTGCCCTTCGGCTACGCTCAGGGCACGTGCCGAGCGGAGTCGAAGGACCTGTGCTGAGCGGAGTCGAAGGACCTGTGCTGAGCGGAGTCGAAGCATGGGGAAGTGAAATCGATACCCGTAGGTTTGATTCATCGGTGAAGTTGGGATATGTTTTTCCCGAGCTCCCCTTCCAAAGTTTCGGTTTTCAGGCTTCTTATAGCCTTCATAAGCAAAACGCATACTATGGGTTTCGACAGTACGATATCGACCACGAAAGCTTGTACGGCAACCTGATATTCAATTCCATATTAGGGAGTACCCAAAACCAGTTTAAAACAGGGCTCAACCTAGCCTATGACGGGTATCGGGAAAGGGTGGATAACCGGAATTTTCAACGGGACGACCGCGCCATTGGAGCATTTTTTGAGTACAGTTATGAAGATTTGGAAAAGTTGAGCTTTACGGCAGGGTTTCGTATCGATACGCACAATCGGCTCGGGGTTTTCGCAACGCCAAGGTTTCATTTGCGATATACCCCTTGGGAAAAAGCAAGTTGGCGTTTTTCCGTGGGTAGGGGGAAGCGGGCCGCGAACATTTTTGCCGAGAACCAGCAGTTGTTCGCTTCCGCAAGGAGTGTTCAGCTATTGGATGCCGGCGGAGCGGTCTATGGGCTGGACCCGGAAATTGCTTGGAACTATGGCTTTGGATTTTTACAGGGCTTTACCTTATTCGATAGAAAAGGAACTGTTTCGCTGGACTTTTATCGAACCGATTTTGAAAACCAAGTGGTGGTCGATTGGGAAAATCCGAGGGCCATTTTTTTCTATAATCTTGATGGCAAGAGTATCGCGGACAGTTTTCAAATCGAGCTCAATTATGAGGTGCTCAAGCAATTGGAGCTGCGAACGGCCTACAAATACTATAACGTGCGGACCGATTACCGTTCCGGACGTTTGCAGAAACCTTTACAGCCGCCACATCGGTTTTTTGTAAACGTGGGATATGAAACAACAGCTAAGGATACCGGTGCCCAGTGGCGTTTTGATTATACGTTGAACATTTTGGGCGGGCAACGCCTTCCAAGTACCGGGGTAAACCCGCCCGAAGCGCGTTTGGGCGACGAAGTCGATGGCTATTCCCTTATGAACGCCCAGGTGACCAAGGTGTTTTCGAAACATTTTGAATTTTATATCGGAGGGGAAAACCTGTCCGATTTTAAACAACCGAATCCGGTATTAGGGGCAGCGGACCCTTTTGGCGCAAATTTTGATACCACTATCGTATATGCCCCTATCATGGGACGCATGTTTTATGGTGGCTTTCGATATAAATTATAGTTAGTGATGAACCAATTTAAAACAATACCGATGAAAAAAATGATGATCGCACTAGTGTTACTGTTCTCGACGGTGGCTTTTGCACAGGAAAAAAACAAAAAAATGGCCTTTGATGTCGATGGCAAATGTGAGATGTGTAAAATGCGTATCGAAAAGGCCGCCTTAGGGGTCAAAGGGGTGAAGTTTGCCTCTTGGGACATTGCTTCCCATCAGCTATCGTTGATCCTCGATGAGCGAAAGACCGATCCGATGAAAGTAAAAACCGCTTTGGTCGCAGTGGGCCACGATACCAAGGAACTAAAGGCAAGTGAAGAAGCCTACGATTCCGTACATCCCTGTTGCAAATATCGGGACGATGCTACCGATGATTCGGGTTCCCACTAATAATAGCAATTACTGCATTTTCGGCCCTCATGACAAAGTGCTAATACATGAAGCGGGTTTATAAAAACAAAACCGCCCCGACAATAATGCCGGGGCGGTTTTTTATGCTATACTCTTGTGCTTACATCATTCCGGGCATTCCACCGCCGCCCATTGGAGGGCCTGCGACAGGTGCGTCTTCCTTAATATCCGTCAATGCACATTCGGTAGTCAAGATCATTCCGGCAACAGAGGCCGCATTCTCCAATGCTACCCGTGTTACTTTCTTAGGATCGATGATCCCAGCCTTTAACATCTCAACGTATTTTTCCGATTTGGCGTCGTAACCGTAATCTCCTTTTCCTTCAAGGATTTTGGCGATGACGACAGATCCTTCCCCACCGGCGTTTTCTACAATCGTACGTAAAGGCGCTTCAATGGCACGGGCAACAATTTGAATCCCGGTTTCTTCATCCGCATTTTCAGCAGCTATTTTGGATAAAACCGATTTGGCGCGTACCAAGGCGACACCACCTCCAGCGACGATACCTTCTTCAACAGCGGCTCTGGTCGCGTGCAATGCATCGTCAACACGGTCTTTTTTCTCCTTCATTTCTACTTCGGAAGCTGCGCCTACATACAATACGGCGACACCACCGGCCAATTTGGCCAAGCGCTCCTGTAGTTTTTCCTTATCATAGTCCGATGTAGTGGTCTCGATCTGCGATTTGATCTGGTTGACCCGTGTTTTGATCGTTTTGGCCACGCCACCACCGTTTACGATAGTGGTATTGTCCTTGTCGATCGTAATTCGTTCACAGGTACCCAACATATCTACTGTGGCGTTTTCCAAAGAGAAACCTCTTTCTTCAGCGATTACGGTACCTTTTGTAAGGATGGCGATATCTTCCAACATCGCTTTTCTTCGGTCTCCGAAGCCCGGTGCCTTAACAGCAGCTATTTTTAATGATCCACGAAGTTTGTTTACGACTAAAGTGGCCAAAGCCTCTCCGTCAACATCCTCTGCGATGATCAATAAGGGCTTTCCTGACTGTGCTACCGGTTCCAAAACGGGAAGCAAGTCTTTCATGGCAGAGATTTTCTTATCGAACAAAAGAATATAAGGATTCTCAAGGTCGGCGATCATTTTTTCCGAATCGGTAACGAAATATGGAGAAAGATATCCTCTATCGAATTGCATACCCTCCACAACGTCTACATAAGTATCGGTTCCTTTGGCCTCTTCAACGGTGATAACCCCTTCTTTTCCGACTTTTCCAAACGCTTGGGCGATCAGGTCGCCAATGGTTCGGTCGTTGTTTGCGGATATTGAAGCTACTTGCTCTATTTTTTCCGAAGAATCGCCAACTTTTTTGGACTGTTTGCCCAAGTTTTCCACGATAGCTTCTACCGCTTTGTCGATACCTCTTTTCAAATCCATTGGATTGGCACCGGCCGCAACGTTTTTCAATCCTTCTTTTACGATGGACTGTGCCAAAACGGTAGCGGTAGTGGTACCATCACCGGCAAGATCGTTGGTTTTGGAAGCAACTTCCTTTACCATTTGCGCTCCCATGTTTTCCAAGGCGTCCGCCAATTCGATTTCCTTGGCTACGGTAACACCATCTTTGGTTACCTGTGGCGCTCCAAAAGATTTGCTGATGATTACGTTTCTCCCTTTTGGGCCTAATGTTACTTTTACTGCATTTGCCAATGCATCGACACCTCTTTTGAGTCCGTCGCGCGCATCGATATCAAATTTTATTTCTTTTGCCATTTTTTCAAATTTTACTTTTATTCTCCGTGTGCCGAAGAACGTCACGTTGTTCTAAATGTTTTGATTTTCGATCGTTGAAAAACACGACCTGGTACTTTCTTAGATGATCGCCAAAACGTCACTCTCTCGCATCATCAAATAATCGACACCTTCCAGTTTGAGTTCGGTGCCCGCATACTTTCCGTACAATACCTTGTCGCCGACTTTTACCGTTACCTTTTCATCTTTGGTACCGGGACCAACGGCGACCACTTTACCTTGTTGCGGTTTTTCTTTTGCCGTATCGGGAATGTAGATGCCCGAAGCTGTTTTGGTTTCAGCTGCCATCGGCTCGATCAATACACGGTCCGCCAATGGTTTAATAGTCACTTTAGCCATATTTTTTGTTTTTATAATTGGATTTTATTTATGCTGAAATGTGTGTGGCAGAAACTGTGCCATGTCATAAAAACTGACACTTTGTAAAACAAAAATGCCAGCTTGTCATTTTAGCTGGCATTTTTCAAATTGAAATTTCTTATTGTGCGCTGTCGCCCGGAACGGCATCTTCACCTGCCGGTGTCGGTAAGGCATCCGGAGCGGCTTCGGGTATGGTCTCTGGGACCGTGGTCTCTATTTCGTCCCCATTAAGGATCTTAGAGTCGGATTCACCACCGAATTTTCCCGGAAGTGCAATGTTCGATGCCAATATAAGTATGACCAAAAGCCCTGCAAGTGTCCAAGTACTTTTATCCAAAAAGTCTCCCGTTTTTTTGACGCCGCCGACAACTTGGCTGCCACCGCCCCCGAACGAGGAGGACAATCCGCCACCTTTTGGGTTTTGGACCATAATGACCAAGACCAACAAAAAGCAAACAACAATGATTAAAACTAGGAATATGGTAAATGTACTCATCAGGACTTATTTTTGTTCTTTTCGAATTTTTTCTACTGCTTTAATTCGATCTGCAAAGAAACCACTTTTTTCCGGATATTTCAAACTTAAAATTTTGTAGGCCTGAATGGCTTTTTTATACTTTTTTTGCTCCATATAAACCCTTGCCAAAGTCTCCGTCATAAGCTCCTTTTTATCTATTTTAACGGAGTCCGATATGTTTACTTTAGTCGGGTTTTCGGTAGGGGTGATCTTGGGGTTGGTCGCGATAAACTTATCGATGAGTTCGAAGTTTTTGTTCTTTAGAACGGACTCCTCCAATGGGAAATCAATGGGTTCCCGTTCTGCATCGATTTCTTTGTTCTTTCGTTTGACCGTTTTAAAAGAGGCCAGTTGTAGCCATTCCGCAAAGGAGTGCTTTTCCCTTTTCGTGAACGGCAAGGGTGCTCCATAGTCGGGGGTTTCTTCCTGGTCTATTTGCTGTTCGTCCTGCTTGTTTTTAGCGGTAAAGAGCTCAGGGTCCAAAATGATATTCGCCTCTTTCAGGTTTTGCGGTAAGGGAGTGTCTTCCGAAGGCTGTTCCACGGATGTGTTCGTGACATCGCTGTTGGCGTTCAAGGCCGTTTGTTCCGAAGGGTTTTCCTCGGCTACGGTTAAGCTATTTTTTTTTGAAAGGGTATTTGCCAAATTGTTCTGCAGAAAATCCTGGGAGGTAATATAGTCGAACAACACTTCCCTGTCGGCCGTATGGGCAGCGGTTATTTTTAAGGCTTTGTTGTATTTGAAGCTGTTGAGGTTTTTGAGTCCTTTTAAATGAAGGGCGCGCGCGGTCTGGAAAAAGGGATATTCCTGCAGTACCTCCTCCAATTGGTTGGTATGTACCGGGGATACTACTTTATCCGGATGTTGTAACAAATAAGTGAAGTCTTGAACGTTCATAGGTCGATAGGATGCAAGATACCGTTTTTGTCAAATATGTTGATGCCCTTTTTGTATAGATGGTCGTACTTTTTGAATAATGCCATTTCAAAGTTAAAACGGTATAAGCGCTGTCCATACTTTTATAAACCCGTACTTGTTTTGCCTCTTAAAAAATATTCAGTTTAAATTCCAGTTGCCCTAGGGTTTACCAGTCGGCCAAAGAGGCGTTGAAAATATCTTGGGTAATCCGCTCAAAAATGATTTCATGGGCCTCACTTTTTACGGCGGACAACTGTTGGTTTGCGGGATAGTCGAAAAAGAAGGAGAAGCGTTGATCAAAATCCGAATCTTCCTTGGTATTGTTGTAAAAACGCACTTTTACGGACATGGTCAACCGATTTTGCGCTGCGGTCGATTGTGCCGTAGCACTCATTGGCGATATGCGGTATTCCACTATTTCTCCCTCATAGAGCAGGTCGCCCGTATTGTTGACCAATTGCAAGTTCGATTGGTCCTGTATCCTGTTTTGCAACGCTTGGGTAAAATCGCGATCGACGCCCGGTTCAAAAGTGGACCCCGGACTTTGGGTAGCGTAGTTTTGAAAGTAGGATACCTGAAAGGTTTTGGCCGTACCGGGATTTCCGCCCGTAAAATTGTACACCCCGCAACCGTTCAATAAAAGCGTTGCGGCAATCGTTAGGAAAACGTATTTTAATTTGATCACTTCTTCTAATTTTATCTTATGATGAAAGGGAAACCCCTATTTCTCTCTTCTCTATTTTCTACCGTCTTTTTCTCTCCTCTAAGGTCTCTTCTCTTTTTTCTCTTCCCTATTTTCGAACTTCCCCGGTCTTAAAGATCATACTGTTTTATTTTGCGATAGAGGGTTCGTTCCGAAATGCCGAGCTCGGAAGCTGCCGCCTTGCGTTTTCCTCTATTTCGCTCCAAGGACTTTTTAATAAGTTCCACTTCCTTTTGTTGTAGGGATAGTGTTTCTTCCTCTTCTATTTCCTCCGCAAAATGATATTTATCTTCCGTTGCCGTTACGTAGGACGCTGTTTCGGTATTCGGTTTTTCCGGTAATTGCAATACTTCTAGGGTATCCTCCTCCGGGTCCGGGTTGGGTGAAGGTTCGTTACCGTATATTTTTTGGATCAGGCTTTCGTTCTCTTCCTGGACTTTTTCGGTGTCATTATTTTTAAGCAGCTCCAAAGTCAATTTTTTAAGGTCGTTCAGATCTCCTTTCATGTCAAAGAGCACCTTGTACAAAATTTCCCTTTCCGTACTAAAATCGGTCTCCTTTTTAGTGTTTCCGACGACTGCGGGTAAGTTGGAGCCGGCCATGGTCGGTAAATAACCGTTTAGGGTGGCGGCAGAGATACTTCTGCTTTTTTCGAGAACCGAAACCTGTTCCGCAATATTCCGCAGCTGACGGATGTTGCCCGGCCATCGGTAACGGCCAAGCAATTCTATAGCATCGTTGTCCAACCGTATGGTGGGCATTTTATATTTTTGGCCAAAGTCCGAGGCAAATTTTCGAAACAATAGGTGTATATCGTCCTTTCGGTTCCGTAAAGGGGGAATGTTGATCTCTACCGTACTGAGCCTGTAATACAGATCTTCACGAAACTTTTCTTTTTCGATGGCCTCGAACATGTTCACGTTCGTTGCGGCAACGATGCGCACATCGGTTTTTTGGGTCTGAGAGGACCCTACTTTTAAAAATTCGCCATTTTCCAAAACCCTTAGGAGCCGAACTTGGGTGGTAAGCGGAAGTTCCCCTACCTCGTCCAAAAAAATGGTTCCACCGTCGGCAACTTCAAAATATCCCCTTCGCGTTTGGGTGGCTCCGGTAAAGGCGCCTTTTTCATGACCGAAAAGTTCACTATCAATTGTCCCCTCGGGAATCGCACCGCAATTCACTGCAATATACTTGGCATGTTTACGGTGGGAGAGGGCATGTATTATTTTTGGGATCGATTCCTTGCCCACACCGCTTTCCCCGGTCACCAATACCGAAATATCGGTGGGGGCGACCTGGATGGCTTTTTCTATGGCCCGATTGAGTTTCATATCGTTACCGATAATTTCGAACCGTTGTTTTATTGATTGTATGCTTTCCATTGTCTTTATTCATTTCCACGAAAGTGGAAATCTTTCTCTCCTATTAAAATTTACTTCCTCACACCTGGTTCTCCGAATATCCTACCGCCTCCCCGATAAGGGTGGCCGAAGTACAACTGTTCATTTTTACCATTACAAATTCACCTACTTGATATCCTTCTTTAGGAAAAACGGCAACGGTATTCTGAGAGTTTCGGCCCATCCAATGTTCTTCGGATTTTTTAGAGGTGCCCTCGATCAATATTTCCTGAACCTGTCCCACGTATTGTTCGGTGCGCAATTGGCAGTGTTTCCGTTGTAGGGCGATCACTTCGGACAAACGTCTTTTTTTGGTTTCCAACGGCACATCGTCCTCCAACTTTCTGGCGGCCATGGTCCCGGGGCGTTCCGAATAGGCGAACATAAAACCGTAATCATATTTTACGTATTCCATTAGGGACAAGGTATCTTGGTGGTCCGCCTCGGTTTCGGTCGGGAAACCGGTGATCATGTCCTGGGAAATGCCACAATCGGGTATCAGTTTGCGAATGTTGTCGATCAGCGCGAAGTACTCTTCACGGGTATGCAGGCGGTTCATGGCCTTTAAAATACGGTTGCTTCCACTTTGTACGGGCAGGTGAATGTAGTTACAGATGTTCCGGTGCCGTGCCATCACATGAATGACATCCAAGGTCATGTCCTGTGGGTTGGAAGTGGAAAACCGAATGCGCATCTTCGGTTGTGCTTGGGCGGTCATCTCCAAAAGTTTGGCAAAATTTACGGCAGTGGCCCGTTGCATTTCCGATGCCTTTTCAAAATCCTTCTTCATTCCGCCGCCATACCATAAGTAACTGTCGACGTTCTGGCCCAAAAGGGTAACCTCCCGATATCCCTTTTCCCAAAGTTCCGATACCTCTTGTAAAATCGATTGGGGTTCCCGGCTACGTTCCCTTCCACGGGTAAAGGGCACTACGCAAAAAGTACACATGTTGTCGCAGCCTCGGGTGATGGAAACAAATGCGGTTACCCCGTTGGTGTTGAGCCGTACAGGGGCAATATCGCCATAGGTTTCTTCCTTGGAAAGGATAACGTTCACGGCGTTTCTTCCTTCGTCGATTTCCTGTATCAGGTTGGGCAGGTCTTTATAGGCATCGGGGCCGACCACCATATCCACTATTTTCTCTTCTTCAAGAAGTTTGCTCTTGAGCCGTTCCGCCATACATCCCAACACGCCCACTTTCATATGGGGCCGCGTCTCCTTTATCGCATTAAATTTTTCCAAACGCTTGCGTACCGTTGCTTCGGCCTTTTCCCGAATGGAACAAGTGTTTACCAATACCAGATCGGCCTCTTCCAAAGTATTGGTGGTGTTAAAGCCCTCATTGGCCAAAATCGATGCCACGATCTCACTGTCGGAAAAGTTCATTTGACAGCCATAACTCTCTATGTAGAGTTTTCGGTCGTTGTCTTTTTTATGTTCCAAGGACAAGGAATTTCCCTGTACCGATTCGTCTATCGTTTTTTCCATAACACTGCTTCCCGTCTATTTCGGGAAGGGTCAAAGATAGTACTAAATCCATTTTAGTGACAAATTGACAGGTATAAAATTATGATAAAAACGCAACGTGGCGGTCCACTTCCCATCTTAAGGACATAACCAATAAAATCATACAAAATGAAAAAGAAAATGAAAGGCCTATGCTTGATGGCCGTCCTTTTCCTGGCGTCCTGTTCGGACGACGGGCCACAAGAAGGGTTTGCGGATTACGTGATCGCCACACCGATAACGGCCGATCTAGTGCAGTTTAAAGCGGAGGCCGTTGGGGTTTCCGTACCGGTCCCGATGCAGGAATCCGGTAAGATTTATGCCTATGGCGATTACATTTTTGTCAATGATGTGGGTAGGGGGTTCCACATTCTCGACAATACCGATCCGGTAACACCAGTACCTATTGCGTTCATCAAATTAGAGGGGAATTTTGATATCGCCATAAAAAATAACCGCCTGTTCGCGGACAGCTATGGCGACCTCGTCATTTTTGATATTAGTGATATCAATGCCATTGGGGATGCCCAGCGGATCGAGAACGCTATTTATCAGCAGTTTTGGTGTACGTTCGATAGTACTGGCGAATGGCCGGAAGCGGACTACTATGATTACGACGGGTTTGATTACAATTCCCAGGCCATTGTGGGTTGGGAAATGGAAACGAAGCGCATGCGGGTGACCGAATTCAACGATACCTACGGCTATGGTCAATATGAGGATATCGTTCTTTTTAACGAAGCCGCCGCGCCCACGGCACCTACAACCGGACAGGGCGGGTCTTTTGCCCGTTTTAAGATCGTAGCGGATTATTTATATGCCGTGGAGCCGTTTACCATAAATGTTTTCGACATCTCCGATATCGACAACCCAATTATTTTGGAAGATGTGTATACCACTGGAGTGATCGAGACCATATACAACCAAGGCGATATTCTATTTTTAGGGGGGAGTAACGGGCTTTTTATTTACGATATTACCGATCCCGCCAAACCTGATTATGTTTCCGAATTCGTACATGCCACCGCTTGTGATCCCGTGGTGGTCGATGGTGACCATGCCTTTGTGACCTTAAGGGGAGGGAATGCCTGTGGGGCAGCGGAAAGTGGACTATACGTAATCGACGTTTCCGATTTGAATTCATCTAACCAAGAAGCTTTTTATCCATTGGTATCCCCCTACGGTCTCGGCTTTAAAGAGGACAAGCTCTTTGTTTGCGATGGTAGCAATGGTTTGTTGGTTTTTGATAAATCAACGGTTTCCGATCTGCAAACGCTTGACCATTTTAAGGAAGTCGATGCCTACGACGTTATTCCGTTACAGGAGTCGTTGCTGATGATCGGGAACAAGGAATTGCGACAATACCGTTATTCGGAAGACGGACTTACCCATTTGAGTACGGTAGCGTTGTAGTGGGGCAACTGTTGGAATATTAGGTATTGCGACAATAAACGAGGGGCACGAGGGACGCCGATGTCGTTGTCCTCCTTTGGTCTTAAGCTACTGTAAAACGTGCGTTTCAAGGCATTGCGGTACGGGTGTCGCACCGATAACAAGAATAGTAAAAACACCTTCCGTTGGGAAGGTGTTTTTTAATACATATATATAAGGTATCGATTAAAATTAAAAAATTCGACTACTTTTGTTCATCTAAAATCACCATATGGCCAAGAATTTAGTAATTGTAGAGTCACCGGCAAAAGCCAAAACGATCGAAAAGTTTTTAGGAAAGGACTTTAAGGTAGAATCAAGTTTTGGTCATATAGCGGATTTGCCCTCTAAGGAATTGGGCGTCGACGTGGATAATGACTTTGTGCCCAAGTACATTGTGGACGAGGATAAAAAGGCCTTGGTGAAAAAGTTGCGCGACCTTGCCAAAAAAGCGGAAACGATCTGGCTCGCGAGTGATGAAGATCGGGAAGGGGAGGCCATCTCTTGGCATTTGGCGGAAACGTTGGATCTGGACAAGTCCAAAACCAAACGGATCGTATTCAACTCCATTACCAAGGGCGCCATTCAAAAGGCTATTGAAAACCCAAGGGAAATCAACTATAATTTGGTGAACGCACAACAGGCCCGTAGGGTACTGGATCGCTTGGTAGGATACGAGTTGTCGCCCGTGTTATGGAAAAAAATAAAACCGGGACTTTCCGCCGGGCGCGTACAATCGGTAGCGGTTCGGCTGATTGTCGAAAGGGAAAGGGAAATAGATGCGTTTACGCCAAAGGCTTCCTTTAAAATTTCTGCGGAATTTAAAACCGCCTCAGGCAGTACTTTTTCTGCTAAGTTGAATAAGACGTTCGCTTCCAAAACGGAAGCCCAAACTTTTTTGGAACAAAATATAGGGGCCGATTTCTCTGTGGGGGAGTTGGATAAAAAGCCAGCGAAAAAATCGCCCTCGGCACCGTTTACCACCTCCACTCTACAACAAGAGGCATCCCGAAAACTCTATTTCTCCGTAGGGAGAACCATGCAGGTGGCCCAGCGTCTTTACGAAGCGGGACTTATCACCTATATGCGAACCGATAGTGTGAACCTTTCGGGGGAGGCCATCGCTATGGCGAAAGAAGCCATTGTTGACAACTACGGGGAGGAATACAGTCAAGTACGTAACTTTAAGGGAAAATCAAAAGGGGCCCAAGAGGCCCACGAGGCCATACGCCCTACGAATATATTGAACCAATCGCCTTCTTTGGAGCGGGATCAATCAAAGTTGTACGAGTTGATATGGAAACGCGCGATCGCCTCGCAAATGGCCGATGCGCAATTGGAGCGTACCAATGTGAAGATCAAGGCCAATACCCATAACGAATTGTTTTCGGCCAATGGGGAGGTCATCAAGTTCGACGGTTTCTTAAAAGTATATATGGAAAGTTCCGATGAGGAGGATGCGCCCGAGGAGCAGGAGGGCATGTTGCCCGCAATGCAGATCGGCGACGCCCTTTCCAACAAGCACATTACCGCAACGGAACGTTTTTCCCGACCGCCGTATCGGTTTACGGAAGCGTCCTTGGTTAAAAAGTTGGAGGAGCTCGGTATCGGGCGCCCGTCCACATACGCACCTACCATATCTACCATCCAAAATAGGGGCTATGCCGAAAAGGGAACGGTAGAGGGAACCGAACGAAATTATGTACAGCTGCTTTTGGAAAGCGATGCGGTACAGGAAAAAAAGTTGACCGAAATGGTGGGGTCGGACAAAGGGAAGTTGGTGCCTACGGATATCGGAATGATCGTAAACGATTTTCTGGTCAGTAATTTTGCCAACATATTGGACTATAATTTTACGGCCAAGGTAGAGGAGGATTTCGATGAAATCGCCGAGGGTTCGGAAGATTGGAAGAAAATGATGAAAACCTTTTATCAGGATTTTCATCCCAATGTGCTCGACGTTTCCGAAAATGCCGAACGTGCCAGTGGCGAGCGGGTGTTGGGAAAAGATCCCAAAACGGGCAGACAAGTATCGGTACGGTTGGGCCGTTTTGGACCAATGGTACAGATCGGTACCGTAGAAGAAGAGGAGAAACCACAGTTCGCTAGCCTTTTGCCCGAGCAATCATTGAACACCATTACCTATGAGGAGGCAATGGAGCTGTTTACCCTACCACGAAAATTGGGGGTATACAAAGGCGAGGAGGTCGAGGCCAACGTAGGCCGTTTTGGGCCTTATGTTCGCTACGGAAAAAAGTTTGTTTCCCTGGCCAAAGGAGAAAGTGCTTTTGATGTGGATATGGACCGTGCCTTGGAGCTGATCAAGGAAAAGGAAAAGGCCGATGCACCGATCATGTCCTATGAGGAGAAGGACGTTACCAAAGGGAAGGGCCGTTTCGGACCTTTTATCAAATGGGACGGAATGTTTATCAATGTAAACAAGAAGTATGATTTTGATAACCTTTCCAAAGAGGATATCATACAACTGATCGAGGATAAGAAACAGAAAGAGATCGATAAGCTCATTCAAGAGTGGCCCGAAGAGGGCATCCGAATCGAGAAGGCCCGTTGGGGCAGACATAACATCATTAAGGGGAAAATAAAGGTGGAACTGGCCAAAACCGTCGACGCCACTAAAATTTCGTTGGAAGAAGCGCAAGCGCTTATCGAGAAAAAGGCCCCAAAAAAGAAAGCTGCAAAAAAGAAAACGACCAAGCCCAAAGCAAAGAAAAAGTAGGGTAGGCCGCTTTCGCGGAACCCTAAACCATATCACTAAACAACCCCAAAACACGTTTCAATGGCATTTGATTTTTTGGTTCCCGTATCGGAAAAGGTACTCGCGCACAATGCGTTGCTGGCGCCGCAAGCTTTGGGAAACAATATTCAGCTGCACACTCCAAAAAACGGCATCCCCAATCTGGACAATGTCGACGTGGCATTGATCGGCGTTCGGGAATCGCGCAATGCCTTTGAAAAGAAAACGGAAAAACTGGATGTTTCCGGCATTCGATTGCAGTTGTACAAGTTGATGTTGGGCAACTGGAATACGCTTTTGGCCGACATGGGGAACATTGAGGAGGGTGAAACCGTGGCGGATACCTATTTTCTGGTGCGGGAAACCGTGGCGGAACTTTTGAAAAAAAATATAACGCCCATCGTCATCGGCGCTACACAGGATATTACTTATCCCGTTTACCGGGCGTTCGACGGCATTCACGATATGATCAATATCGTATCGGTAGATAGCCGGTTCGATTTTGGAATGGACGACGAGCTGATCAGTTCGCATTCCTATATGAGTAAAATTATTACCGATAAACCCAACAACCTCTTTAATTTTTCAAACATCGGGTATCAAAGTTATTTCAACGCACAGGAAGAGATCGATCTTATGGAGCGTTTGTTTTTTGATGCTTACCGCTTGGGGGAAGTGGCCAACGATATCACCCTGGCGGAACCCGTGTTGCGAAATGCCCATATGGTAAGTGTGGATGCCCGGGCCGTTAGGTCGGGCGAGGTAGGGCATTCCGATAATTTCTCCCCCAACGGTTTTACCGGCCGTGAGATCTGCGCGATCGCCAGATATGCAGGGCTGAGCGAGAACGTTACCGCTTTTGGTATCTATGAAATGGAGAACCAACAGCAGTCCGCCCAATTGGTGGCACAAATACTATGGTATTTTATAGAGGGCCTGAATTTTCGCATGAAAGAGGCCCCGAATACCAACACTTCCGACTTCACAAAGTATACGGTTCCTACCGATACCGAGCAGTTGGTCTTCTATAAAAGTCATCTTACCGAAAGATGGTGGGTAGAAGTCCCCTCAATTTTGTCTTCGCATACTAAAACAAATTCAACGGCGTTATTACCATGCACTGAAAAGGACTATTTGGACGCTTGCGATCAGATCATTCCCGAAAGGTGGTTCAAAGCCTATAAGAAAGGTTTTAACTAATTGATTTTTTTTTAAAGGATAATGTAACTGCATACAATAATTTGCTCAAAACGTAGTTTTAGAGTGTAGAATAAAACCATTGTTTTCGCAGTTAATAACCAGAATCGAAATTTAACCTAAAGTATGAAAAAGCTATTGTTATCATCTATAGCGTTTGTTTTTTTGCTCACTAGTTGTGGGTCCGGAACAAAAGGAGAGCTAGTTGGAGCCCAAGGAAAAAAGTGGTATCCCGAAAAACCTTATGGAATGGAACTGATCCCTAGAGGGTCTTTCATCATGGGTAAGTCCGAGGAGGACCAGGCTAAAGTATTGAACGCCCCTACGAAAACCGTTACGGTACGCTCGTTCTATATGGACGACACTGAAATTACCAATAGCGAATACCGTCAATTTGTGGAGTGGGTGAAAGATTCCATTACACGAACGCGTCTGGCCATGTTGGCAGATGAGTTGGGACTAGGGCCCGATGATGGTGGTATTGGGGAGTATGCGTTCAAAGACGCCGATACGACCAAATCGTCCGCATACCAAAAGTACATGCTCGACAATTATGCGGGAATGGGTGAAACTGGTTTCGAAGGACGGGCATTGAATACTGACGAAGATTTGGTATGGGAGACCAGCGAGTATCCCGACGAGTATTATGTTGAGGTAATGGATTCGTTATATATCCCTGAAGAGGAATCGTATAACGGACAACGTACCATCGACGTTACCAAATTGAAATACAAGTATACATGGATGGATATCGAGGCTGCCGCACGTTCCAAAACAGGCCGAAGAAAAGACTTCATCCGACAGGAAGAACTTGAAATTTATCCCGATACAACGGTTTGGATCCGCGATTTCGAATACTCGTACAACGAGCCCATGCACAACGATTATTTCTGGCATGATGCATACAGCGATTATCCTGTGGTAGGGGTAAACTGGAAGCAGGCAAAAGCCTTCTGTAACTGGAGAACGAAGTTTAAGAACGATGACCAGAAAGATCGTGGCAAGCAGTTCGTAAACAAGTTCCGATTACCGACAGAGGCCGAATGGGAATATGCCGCTAGAGGTGGTATCGAAGGAGGTACCTACCCATGGGGCGGACCTTACGTGATCAGTGATACCGGATGCTTTATGGCAAACTTCAAACCACAGCGTGGAGATTATGCCGCAGATGCCGCACTCTACACGGTAGAAGCCAAGTCCTATGAGCCCAACGATTTTAACTTGTACAACATGGCCGGTAACGTATCGGAATGGACAAATTCAAGCTATGATCCTAGTTCTTACGATTATGTATCTACAATGAACCCCAACGGTGGTGATGGCAGCAATGCCCGTAAAGTAATCCGTGGGGGATCTTGGAAAGATGTTGCTTACTTCTTACAGGTAAGTACCAGGGATTACGAATACTCCGACTCGGCGCGTAGTTATGTAGGTTTCCGTACCGTACAGGACTATATGGGCGAGGAAGATTCAACTAAAGGGAATAACGGATTATAATATATAAATAAAAGTGTTAGGGAGGCACATATGGCAATTAACCGACCGGCACCTTTTCTTAAAATACGAATACACATTTCTAAATACCTAAATACAAACGTTAAACCAAATACTTATTATTAACATTAAACCTAAAATTAAATTTTAAATTATGGCACAGTCAAAATCAACAAAGAAATTATTTAACATGGCCTATGGCCTTGGAGCATCGGTCGTTATTATTGGTGCATTATTCAAGATCCTTCACTGGGAACTTGGACCGCTGAATGGAGGAATACTTCTTGCAATAGGTCTTATTACAGAAGCGCTTATTTTCGCCATTAGTGCATTTGAACCAGTAGACGATGAGTACGATTGGTCTTTGGTATATCCAGAATTGGCCGGTGGAGCTTCCTCAGGTCGTAGCAATGAAGTGGCCGAGATCAAAGAAGCTGAAGCTTCCTTATCCGCTAAATTGGACGAAATGTTAAAAGAAGCCGGTGTAGATGCCAACCTTATGGAAAGCCTTGGATCTAGCATCAAGAACTTCGAAGGTGCTGCAAAGGGTATCGCCCCTACTGTAGACGCTATGGAGTCTACTCGCAAGTATTCTGAAGAAATGGTTCAGGCCGCAGCGCAAATGGAATCATTGAACAGCTTGTACAAAGTTCAATTGGAAAGTGCTAGCAAACAAGCTTCCGTAAACGAGGAAGTAGTTCAAAATGCATCTGCCCTTAAAGATCAAATGGAATCATTGGCCACAAACCTTTCTTCATTGAACGGTGTATACGGTGGAATGCTTTCTGCAATGACAAGAAACTAATTAGTTTTATAGAACCCCAAATCAAATATTAATCAAAACTAATTAGAAAACATGGCAGGAGGAAAACAATCACCACGTCAGAAGATGGTCAACCTAATGTACTTGATCTTCATCGCGATGTTGGCACTGAACATGAGTAAAGAAGTACTCGCCGCTTTCGGGATTATGAACGAAAAGCTAGAGGCTTCCAATACGAAGACCATAGAGAATAACGAAGCATACTTGGCGAATTTAGAGACGAAAGCGTCCGAAGATGCCGCCAAATATGATAAGCTCTATAAGGATGCGCAGAAAATAAAGGCGTTATCCAAAGACTATTACGACTATTTGTCCACCCTTAAAGAAGAGTTGATGAGCAAAACCGAGGATGCACGTGACTATGCCGTCATGGACAAGTCCGACTTTTTGGATCAAAAGTTCTTTCAAGGGGACAACCTTGCCGAAGGAGGTAAGGAGTTTATGAAGCGTATCAACGATTACCGTACCCAAGTGGCCGCTATCGTACCTCAAGGGATCAAAGCTTCCGTAGAGGCACGATTCGAGACCGGCGATGCGAACGGTAAAGTAGAGAAGCGTGACGGAACCAAGCAGGATTGGATCAACTATCACTACGAAGGTTTCCCACAAGTAGCTTCTTTGGCAAAATTGACCGCCCTACAGGCCGATATCCAAGCAACTGAAGAGTCTGCCTTGAAAGCCATGTTGGAAGGGGAATTGAGCAACCAGGTATCGTTGAAGAACTTTGCAACATCCTTATTGGGTAGCAAGTCCGCTTACTATGCCGGTGAAAAGTACGATGGAAAAATCGTGATCAGCAAAACCGATAAGTCTTCGAAGCCCGTTAAGGCCGATTTGACCTTGGACGGTAGAAAACTTTCTGAAGGAACGGATTACCGTTTGGAAGAAGGTGGTGTAAAAATGTTGATCGGAACCGGATCTCCTGGAGACCACTTGGTAAAAGGAATGTTGTATTTTCAGCAAGATGGTGAAGAGATCGAAGTGCCTGTAGAAAATAGCTTTGCCGTAATCAGCAAGCCAAACTCTGCCTTGATCGCCGCCGACAAGATGAACGTTGTTTATCGAGGAGTTGCGAACCCAATGTCGATCTCCATACCAGGTATCCCGAACAACAAAGTGAGCGCTTCTGCTCCGGGACTTAGAAAGGTGAACGGTAGTAAGTACATCATGAACCCAGGAAAAGGTAGAACGGTTAAAATTGTTGCCTCAGGTGTATTGCCCGATGGACAACGTATCTCTACCCCTGCAGAATTCCGTATCAAGGATATTCCTAGACCATCCGGTTCGGTGAGCAAGCAAACAGGTAGCGTTAAGGTGCCACGTAAAAACTTGGAAATCGCCACTATCGGTGCAGCATTGGAAGATTTCGACTTTGATTTGAATTTGAAAGTAAGTGGATTCAAGATCAAAGTACCGGGACAGCCTACCGTAGCCGTTAGCGGTTCACGTTTGGATTCCAGGGCCAAGTCTGCCTTGAAAAGAGCTAAAAGAGGTGATGCCGTTCAGATATTCGATATCAACGCTTACATCACGAACAACAAAAGCTATAAGTTAAAGAAGGTTTCCCCAGTAGTGGTGGAGCTTACAAACTAATACTAATTACAATCCGGGCGGCTACCAGGCCGCTCGGTATTTTTAAACTAACGTAAACATGAATTGGAAGAATGTTTTAGTAATCGGAGCGGTAAGTATGTTACCCATCTCCATGGCGGCACAAGCCAACATCTTGAACGCCAAAAAGCCCGAGGAAATCGGAATGAAAACCGAAGCCCAAAAAGCTTTGGATAACGACGCCCCTTTAGATTACGGCTATGTAGACGATAGGGACGTACTTTGGTCCAAGACCGTATGGGAAACCATCGATTTGGACGAACGTGTCAATTTTCCATTGTATTACCCTACCGACACCATTGATATCGGTGCCGACAGAAGGTCTTTATATGATGTACTGATCAAGAACATCAAAAACGGAAAGTTGCAAGACGTTTATGTAGATTCCTATTTTACCGAAAAAAGGAAGTTTGGCGATCTTTCCGCTACGCTCCGAAAGGTAGATACTACCGATTACGGTTACGAGCAGATCAATGCCGGTGAAGAACTTTCTGCTGAATTCGTTCAGGAAAGAGAGTTGGGCGCTGCAGATATTGAGGAGTATCGTATTAAGGGAATGTGGTATTTTGACAAACGACAAGGGGAGTTGAAATATCGCTTGTTGGGGATTGCCCCAGTAGCTCCCGACGTGAACTTTATCGACGATGAGTCCATGGACTTGGCGGATGCCAAAGTAGAACTCTTTTGGGTATGGTACCCTGGTGCACGGCAAATTTTGCACGACGCCAAGGTGTTCAACCAACGGAATTCGGCACAACCGATCTCTTTTGATATGTTGTTGAACGCAAGAAGGTTCAACGGCGTAATCTACAGAGAGGACAATGTTCACGGTGATAGAAAGGTCAACGACTATATCGCCGACAATGCACTGTTTCAATTATTGGAGGCCAAACGAATTAAGGAGGTCATCCGCGATAGGGAACAGGACATGTGGGCCTATTAAGAGTAGCGTACATTCCAATTCAATAGTATAAAACGTTTTGACCTTTGGTCGGAACGTTTTTTTTATGCTATACGGCGTAGCCGAAAATGGCAAGGCAGTTCAAGTGCCAAGTTCAAGTTCAAGCATCAAGTTCAAGCTCAAGTACGGGTCTTGAATCGGAGTTGACATTAGCGTTTGGGTTTGACATTTGTGTTTGAATTTGAGTGGTCACAGCAATAGTTCAACCTATGCACTTTAGTGCATTTCGCTTTAGCTTCTAAAAAAACCTACTTTTGCTATTATGTCGGAACAAAGGGTAAATGGACATACGGTCTCTCGTCTTTCGGTGCATATAGTCTGGAGTACGAAATACCGATATTCTGTCCTTGTGGGAGATGTGGAAAAGCGTTGCCGTGCGGTCCTGATAGAGATCTGTGACGCGGAAGGGGTCAACATTTTGAAAGGTGTCGTAAGTAAGGACCATGTCCACATGCATTTGGAGTATCGCCCGTCCCAGGATATCAGTACGCTTGTCAAGAAGCTAAAGGGTCGAAGTTCCAGGAAACTTCAAATGGAATTCCCGATACTGAAGAAGAAATATTGGGGCCGGCATTTCTGGGCGATAGGATTCGGCTGTTGGAGCACGGGCAATATAACGGATAAAATGGTGGACGAGTATTTGGAGCATCATCGTAAGTCCGGTAACGATACCGATGCTTTCATACTGGAGTAGTCTTCCGAACAGCTAACTTTAGTTGGATTTAAAAACCTATGGTACTTTAGTCCATAGTGGTTTAGTTTGAACAGGTGTCTCTACAGACGCGACATGACATCCATTTTTTCAATTGGCAGAAAGGTTCCTTTGTCCTTGTTCTTTTTTCTTTCAGCGTAGCGGTCTTTTTTTTAAGTAAATAGTATTTAGTATTAAGTAGTTAGTACCGAGAGGCTTGAATTTGAACTTTCTTCTGGCGCAGCGGTCTTTTTTTCAATGAACAATTAGCAATTATCAATACGCAGTGGCAGTAATTAGTAGTGGGTAAAAAGTGGTTACTGGGTACTCCTCTAATTTTGAATTTGACATTTGCGTTTGAATTTGAATTTGAAAAGGTGTCTCTACAGGCGCGACATGACATCCATTTTTTCAATTGGCAGAAAGGTTCCTTTGTCCTTGTTCTTTTTTCTTTCAGCGTAGCGGTCTTTTTTTTAAGTAAATTGTATTTAGAACAAAGTAGTTAGTACTGAGAGGCTTGAATTTGAACTTTCTTCTGGCGTAGCGGTCTTTTTTTCAATGAACAATAAGCAATTATCAATACGCAGTGGCAGTAATTAGTGGTGGGTAAAAAGTGGTTACTGCGTACTCCTCGAATTTTGAATTTGCGTTTGAATTTGAATTTGCGTTTGAATTTGCGTTTGAATTTGAACTTGACACTTGAACTTGAACTTACCAAAGCCCTCCCGGTTGTCCCCGGAATATCGATTCGTTACCTTTGGCCCATGGTGGATTATTTGGTAGTCGGTTTTGGTTTGGCAGGCGTTTCTTTCTGCGAAACTTTGGCGCAGCAGGGCAAAACGTTCATGGTGGTGAGCGATGCTTCGCAGACGGCCTCTCAGGTCGCAGCGGGCACTTACAATCCGGTAATCCTAAAACGGTTTACAATGGCATGGGACGCAGTGGAACAACTGCGATATGCACTGCCCTTTTACAAAGGATTGGAAACCAAACTGGGCGTGCACCTGAATTATAAAATGCCCGTTTACAGAAGGTTCGCTTCCATAGAAGAACAGAACATGTGGTTCAGGGCGGCAGATCAAGAAGGGTTACAGGCCTTTTTATCCCTGGATTTGAAAACCAATACCAATACTGCGATAGACGCGCCATTTGGGTATGGGGAAGTGCTAAAGACCGGCCGTATCGATTGCCCGGTATTATTGGAAGCCTATCGTCGGCATTTGATCGAAAAAAATGCCTTCTTGTTCCAGCCTTTCGATTTTGATGCCTTTACCATCCACAACGGCCATGTTTCCTATAAAGAGGTGCATGCAAGGAATGTGGTGTTTTGCGAGGGCTATGGACTGCATAAAAACCCGTATTTTAACTATTTACCGTTAACGGGCACCAAAGGGGAATACCTTACTATAAAAGTCCCACTTTTAAAAATAGGGCATGCCATAAAGGCGAGCATCTTTTGCATGCCGCTGCCGACGGCCGATCATTATTTGGTTGGGGCCACCTATAAATGGAAGGACAAGACCAACACGCCTACGGCGGCCGTACGGTCGGAACTACAGGAGAAACTGGAACATTTTTTAAAATGTGATTATGAGGTCGTGGATCATACGGCGGGCATACGCCCTACAGTAGTCGATAGAAGGCCATTGGTGGGCAAACATCCCGTTTATGGACAACTTCATGTGCTAAACGGTTTTGGGTCCCGTGGGGTGTTGGTGGGGCCTACCGCTGCCAAGATATTGTTACGGCATATTGAGGCCGATGAAACCATACCGCAGGAAATGGATATCCAACGCTTTACGAAGAAATACTATCCAGATCTCCTTTAGCGGCCCCGGCGTCGTAGCGCACAAAAACATTGATCCATATGTTTCGGGACAATCGTATGATTACCGGCATAAAAACGACTAGGGTAGCAACGATTGCCAAAAAAGATTTTATAAGGGATGCTCCCATAAAAAGGTTACTGATAACAAAGGCAGCCACGGCAAAAGCAATGCCCACACCATAACTGACATACATGGATCCATAGAAAAAAGAGGGTTCCATTTTATACTTTAAGCCACAACTGCTGCAGCGTTCGTACATTTTAAAAAGATGGTTGGGCCGGTACGGATTTTTGGATTCATACATGCTTTCTTTATGGCATCTTGGACAAGTTCCTGTTAAAATACTATAGATTTTGTATCCTTTTTTTAACATTTGCAGCATCTTTGTACAAAGGTACTGAACCTTGTGATTTTAATCGGTTATCAAGGTTATATTACCAACGATTTAACAAGGTGGTTCAGACCGCTTCAACAAGTAAAAAAATGTGTGGTATAATGCTACCGCGCAAGTCCCGATAAAATAACCAAGGCGCTATGCTCAATATTCATAATCTTTCCGTGTCCTTTGGCGGGGAATATCTTTTCGAATCCATTTCATTTCGTTTGAATGCCGGTGACCGCGTTGGATTGATCGGAAAAAACGGTGCCGGAAAATCAACGATGCTAAAGTTGTTGTCAAAAGACATGCCCTTGGATTCAGGTACTATTGCCATTGAAAAGGGCATTAGGATCGGTTTTCTGCGACAAGACATCGATTTTGAGCAGGGCCGTTCGGTATTGGAAGAGGCCTATCAGGCATTCACCGAAATTAAAAAGTTGGAGGTACAGCTCGAATACATCAATCAACAACTTGCCGAGCGTACCGATTATGAAAGTGAAGGCTACAACCAATTGATGGTAGACCTGAACGACGTATCGCACCATTATGAGATTTTAGGGGGGTACAACTATCAGGGCGACACGGAAAAAATTCTCTTGGGCCTGGGATTCAAGCGCACTGATTTCGATAAGAAAACGGATACCTTTTCCGGTGGATGGCGCATGCGTATCGAATTGGCAAAGCTGCTATTGCAACGTAACGACGTATTGCTGCTCGATGAGCCCACCAACCACTTGGATATTGAATCGATCATTTGGCTGGAGCAGTTTCTTAACAACTACGCGGGAGCGGTCATGATCGTATCGCACGATAAAATGTTCTTGGATCAGGTGACCAATAGGACCATAGAGATATCCCTGGGCCGTATATACGATTACAAAAAGCCCTATTCCAAGTTTTTGGAACTGCGGGCCGAGATAAAGGAACAGCAATTGAACGCCCAAAAGAACCAGGAAAAGGAAATCCAACAGGCCGAGAGGCTGATAGAACGGTTCAAGGCAAAAAGCACAAAGGCCTCCATGGCACAGTCCCTTATGAAAAAGCTGGACCGAATGGAACGTATAGAAGTGGACGGGGACGACAATGCCGTAATGAACCTGCGTTTTCCCATTTCAGTTACCCCCGGAAAAATCATCGCCGAAATGGAGGGGCTTACAAAACGATATGGCGATAATTTGGTGCTGAGCGACATTGAGCTATTGCTGGAAAGGGATAGCAAAACCGCTTTTGTAGGGCAAAATGGGCAAGGCAAATCTACCTTGGCAAAAATTATGGTGGGGGAGCTGGCACACGAAGGAAAGGTAAAATTGGGCCATAACGTGCAAATTGGATATTTCGCGCAGAACCAGGCCGAGTATCTCGATGGGAACAAAACCATTTTGGATACCATGATCGATGCCGCGAACGAAAAAAATAGGAGCAAGGTGCGGGATATACTCGGTTCTTTCCTGTTTCGGGGCGATGAGGTGGAGAAGTATGTGAAAGTGCTTTCGGGGGGCGAACGCAACAGACTGGCCTTGGCCAAAATGTTGTTACAGCCTTTTAACGTTTTGGTGATGGACGAACCGACCAACCACCTCGATATCCAATCGAAAAATGTATTGAAGCAAGCACTTCAAAACTTTGAAGGTACGTTGATACTCGTTTCGCACGACCGTGATTTTTTACAAGGGCTTACCAATAAAGTGTACGAATTTAAGGAGCGTAAAATAAGGGAGTACCTAGGAGATATCGATTTCTATTTGGAACAGCGGAGCGCAGAAAACTTTAGGGCCATAGAAAAGAACACCAGCGTAAAACAAAAGGAGGTTTCCGAGAAAAAGACCAAAAGCAGTTTCAAGGACCAAAAGCGTATAAAATCCCTAAAAAACCAACTCAGTTCCGTAGAGGCCAAGATTTCGGCATTGGAAAAAACGATCGCTACGATCGATCATGAGTTGTTGATGAATTATGATAAGACCATTTCCGAACCGAATTTTTTTGAAACCTATCAGGAAAAGAAAAAGGAGTTGGAGCGCTTAATGGAGCGCTGGGAAAAGCTATCTTCCGAGATGGAAACCATCGATGAATGACACGATGTGAGCCCCCTAAAAACGGCTCACCACAGAAAAAAGAACTTTCACAACAAAAACGGACCGTTCATCGATAAATTTTGCGGTACGACCGGATTTTAACGTTATTTGTAAGGCAATTCTTTCTATAATGAATAGCACGCCCAAATCAAAACAAACACCATTACCTATGAAACGAAACATATGCTTATTACTTCTGGTATTGATTGGACAGAGCGTAATCGCGCAGGTTTCCAAAAAAGAGAAAAAAGCGTTACTTGCCTTTTATAATGCCACCAACGGTAACCACTGGGTGAATAAATGGGATCTTAAGGCACCCGTATCCAAATGGTACGGTGTAAAAGTGGTCGACGATCATGTGGTCGAACTCAATCTGTTCCGGAATAACTTACAAGGAGCCCTCCCCGACAGTCTGGACGAACTCAAACATCTTAAGGTGTTAAACCTTGCCTTTAACAATATTACCGGTGCCATTCCCGATGCGCTCACTAGTTTGCAGGACCTGAAGGTGCTAAAATTGGAAATGAACCGTATTAAGGGAGCTATTCCCAGTGACTTGGGCGGCCTGGCCAGTTTGGAAGAGTTTACCGCGTTCAACAATTTTATATCGGGTTCCATTCCCGAAAGTGTGGGGGACATTGCCAGTTTAAAAGTATTGAATCTCTCCAGCAACAACCTTGGGGGCGACATCCCAAACTCATTGGGCAGTTTGGATAATTTGGAAAGTCTTGGACTTTTTGAAAACGGATTGGAAGGGGCGATTCCCGGTGAGATCGGTGGCCTTGCGAATTTAAAGGAACTGGTTTTGGCCAATAACAAACTGGGAGGCGATATCCCCAAAGAGTTTGGCCAGTTGGCCAGTTTGCGGGTATTGCAAATACAAAACAACAAATTCGATTCCTTTAAAAATTTAGAATATCTAAATACGGAAGGAATGTTGGTTCTCGATTTTGATAAAGGAAACGAAACTTTGGATTTTAAAGATGTTGATTTCAGTAAAACCCGAATGGCGGAAACAAAATTCGAGGATGAGGTTGATGATGATAATAAGTAATTCTTTATTTATAGTTAGTTAGTTTGGTTAAAAAGGGATGTTATGATCGGCATCCCTTTTTTTATTTTTCGAGTTTAAACGTAACGTAGGATATCGAAAGACAGGGGGAATGCTATACATATGATACCGTTATAGTATAACGTAACGCGCCATCATTCCACTATTGTTATCTTTCCGCCGAATACCTTATCGCGCTCCACATCCTTAGGGTCGCCATAAATATAGATATACCCGCCCGCACGTACTTTTGCGGTAACCTTGTCCGAAGCCTTTACGTCTGCCCGGCCACCTGCGTTCACCGTTACCCGTGTGGTTTTTGTGTTCAAGTTTTTATTTCTGACCTTGCCCCCGGTATTCACCATTACCTCCTGTTGCGTAGCCATACCGGTCAATTCGATGCCACCTCCTGAAATGGATTTGGTATAGAGGTCGTCCACGGCAAGTTCCAGTTCAATTTGCCCGCCTTCCTGGGCCTTGATCTCTACCCGTTTGCCCTTAAAGGTCTCGTCCGATAGTATCTTGGCGTTTTCATTGGCATCTACCAAAACGAGCGGTTCGCTATAATATAAAGTTGCCAGCGCTTCGTTGCCGTCCAAAAAGTTGTCGAACTCCATTTTTATCTTCAGTACACCGCCTTTGTTGGATATATTGATCTCGTCCTGATCGTCGCCGGTGATGACAAGTTTGTTTTCGTCGCTTTTTACCAATTTCACGATGATCCTATCATAAGCTTTCAGCTCCGTAAACGCTTCAAGCGTTTTTGTCTTGGACCGTTGTGCGAAAACGGACAGGGTACAAAATAGGAATAGGGTAAGCGTGCCGATCAACTTCATAATTTCATTTTTTAAGGTGGAAGGGTCAAAACGCCCTATTGTTAAAGTGCCTTGGAACGTTGCCGGCCTAGCTTCCGTTTTTTTAACGCGTGACCATGCGTTCCATTACCGAAGTAGGGGCGGTCCAAAACGTTGGAACGGGAAGCCTAAATTTCAATATCGAACAAGAAGTTTTTCCATTGTGGCGTTGCCGTTCCCGGTACTACCTCAAATGTACTATTTTTTACGATATTCCGGTTTTGATGAATCCCGCTTTTGGGCGCGTATGAGGAGGATAGTACAAAGTGGTAACGGTAACAGTCTTCGCCTGATAAAATCCGATTTGTTTTTGATCTTAAACACTTCCGTTTATCTTTACGCTTTCATTAATTTCCGCACGTAGTCAGCGGTAACGAAAAAGCGGGGCAGGTCCGCAAGGATGCATTTACGCCTCGTTATCATTTTTTTGATGAAAAAAAGGCGAACCTGCACTTTTCCGTTTCCGCTATTTCGCGACTGATAAGAGGCTTGAGTAACAAAAAACGATAGGACACACTATGAAATTAATACGATTTGGAGTGATTGGGGAAGAAAGGCCCGGGGTACAACTGGAAAACGGTACCCGAATTGATGTAACCGCTTTTGGCGAAGATTTTACGGAAGCCTTTTTCGGTGGCGATGGTCCGGCCCGCTTAAAGGCATGGTTGAGTTCCAGCGCGGCTGGTTGTCCTGTCGTACCTGGAACGACGCGATTGGGCGCCCCTTTGTGCAGGCCTTCAAAAATTGTATGCATCGGTCTCAATTATGCAAAGCACGCCAAAGAAGCGGGAATGGAAATCCCAAAGGAACCGCTGTTATTTTTTAAGGCCACTTCGGCCATAGTAGGGCCAAATGACGATGTTGTTATTCCAAAGGGCAGTACCAAAACGGATTGGGAGGTAGAGCTGGCCATCGTGATCGGTAAAAAAGCGTCGTATGTAAGCAAGGAAAACGCAATGGACCATGTGGCGGGATATGTACTGCATAACGACTATAGCGAACGGGAATACCAAATAGAACGCAGTGGACAATGGGTAAAGGGAAAAAGTTGCGACACTTTTGCACCTTTGGGACCGTTTATCGCTACGCCGGATGAAATAGAAGACCCGCACGACCTAAATTTATGGCTAAAGGTGAACGGCGAAACATTACAGCATAGCAACACTTCCGATTTTGTTTTCGATATTCCTACCGCCATCAGTTATATCAGTTCGTTCATGACCTTGTTGCCGGGTGATGTTATTTCGACAGGAACGCCCTTTGGGGTGGGACTCGGCTTCGATCCCCCTCGTTTCTTACGTGCCGGTGATGTGGTAGAGCTTGGAGTGGACGGTTTGGGCAGTTCCAAACAAAAAGCAAGGGCATATTCGGAATAGGGATGCGATGCGGTGGGTCGTGATTTTGGAGTACAATCGGCTATAAACGCGCAAAGGAAGACTCTTTTTTTGGTGCAAAGCGGACGATGAACCAAGTACCCTTATCGGTAGTATAGGTAATGGAGCCGCGTAGTTGCCGAATCAGTATTTTTACCAAACGGAGCCCGTAGGACTTGTCGAAACAGGTATCGGTAAGGTTCATCCCCTTTCCGTTATCTCGGACGCTTATTTTATGTGCTCCGTTCTCCGCTTTAAAACGAACGGTGAGCATCCCCTTCTTTTGGTCGTTAAAGGCGTGTTTAAATGCGTTATGTACCAATTCGTTGACCACGATGCCTACCGGTACCGTGGTATCGAGATTAAAAACGGTATCCGTAGCGTAAATTTCATAACGAATGTCCTTATTGGAAAAGTCGAACGATTGGTATACCGCGGAAACCAATTCTTTCAAATACTCGTTAAAGGGTACGTTTTTGATCCGGTTGCTCTTGTACAACACTTCGTGCACCAAGGCCATGGAGGCGATTCTATTATGGCTTCGTGCCACAAAATCGTCCAATTGCTCGCTTTCGTGGGTATTGGCCTGTAGGTTCAATAAACTGCTTACCAATTGGAGGTTGTTTTTGACCCGATGGTGTATTTCTTTCAACAGTACGTCCTTCTCGTCCAAAGCTTTTTTTAGGGCGATGCTTTTTTCCGATAGGTCCTCGTTCTTATGCTGTATTTCGGCGTTTTTTTTCTCCAGCAACCGATTGTTTCGTTGTTTGGTCCGAAAAAGAAAAAACACCGCCGTGATGATCAAAAGGGAAATACCCGATACACTCCATGAGATTAGGTTTTCATAGCGTTGTCCTTTTATTTTTAGTTTTTGCGCATTGTTGGCACTATTTAGTTTTTCAATTTCTTTTTCCTTTTCCAAGGTTCGGTACTTTACCTGTAACCGATCAATGTTTTGGTTCACGTTTTCCTCTTTTATGGAATCGGCTATTTTAATCGACAGTTTGTAGTGCATTAAGGCTTCTAAAGGTTTGCCCTGAATGGAATCGAGCTCTGAAAGAAGCTCGTAAATATAGGGTTGTTCCAGTATTACCTTGTGTTTTTTGGACAGTTCCAACGCCTTAAGGGCATTGATACGGGCCTTTTCAAAATCGTTAAGCCTGATATAGGCAATGGATAAGTTTTGAAGCGTAAATACATACTTTCCATGGTTCTCTTTTTTTTCATGAAATGCCAAAGCATTGTAATTGTACATGATGGCCTTATCAAAATCTCCGGTTTCGGCGTATATGGCCGCTAGGGTTTCGAAGGATTGTACAATGTAAAAATCGATCTTCATTTGCTTGGCAAAATCCAACGACGCCAGTGCATACTTCAAGGATTTTGGTTCATCTTCTAAATAAAAGTAACAACCACTAAGGTTTTGCGTGCACAAATAATTTTGAAGCGGAGCTTTTGTCCGGTTGGCGTAGACCAGTGCTTTGTCCAAACTTTCAATAGCCTTGTTAATACGGTTCATTTTTAAAAAGATGGCCCCGATACTATTATAGGTATTGCAAAGCGCATAGATGTTGTTTGATTTTTCAAAGTATTGCAGCGCCTGTATGTAGTATTCCAATGCGGCATCCAATTGATTGTTCCATCGTTGTAGCCACCCATAGGTGCGATAGTATTTGCCCAAGGCATCAAAATTGTTTTGATCGACCTTCGGTAGTAATTTGGTAGCTTTTTTAAAGTAAAACTCGGCCGAATCGCTTTTTTTAAGAGAAAGCATGGTGGTTCCCATAAATTGATAGGATTGAAAAAGAATGTCGGGGTCTTTTAAGGACCGCGCGATGCCGAGCATACTGCGACCGAATTTGGCGGACTTTTCAAACTCCCGGCGAACGCCAAGGTATCGCGCGTGTTCGGATAGTACTCTATGTGCCTTTTCGGTGTTCAGGGAATCCGCCAACAGGTCGTAGGACTTGTTGAGGTAAATGATGGCAGAATCGTTCTGTATGTTATTGTAGGCCTTGGCTATGATCATAAAGGCCGAAAAGGAATCTATCTTTTTGGTGGAAACCTTGTCCAACTGTTCCCGTATCAATGCTGCGGTCATTTCGTTCGTTTGCGAAATACCGGTTTTGGGTAGGCAAAACAATACGATAGCGATCAGTTTGATAATAAGGTATTGCTTTCTCATAAACGGTGAAACTCGTTTTTGGCCGCTTGCCTTCATATTCGGCAGGTGTACTGCTACTTTCCATGGAAAGTTAAGCCACTTTCGCGGAATAAGATACTGTAAGTCAAAGTTATCAAATTGTCCAAAAGTGATCAAGATGGTCAATTTGTGTGATTCCTTTGGGGGAAAGGTACAACGTCTAAGGATGTATTGGGATGTTGTTGGTGGTAAACTATTGTTTTCGACGATGCTATTGGGTTTGAATCAGGTCGTGTCCGGAACGGGCCTGTTGGTTCTACTCCAAGTGGCGAAAAGCGAAAGGCTTTCCGACGTTCCATAAAACAAAAAATCCATCACTACCGTGATGGACTTTCCGCTTTAAGTGATCGCGACAGGATTCGAACCTGTGACCGTCTGCTTAGAAGGCAGATGCTCTATCCAGCTGAGCTACGCGACCATTTTTTTAAATGAGCGGCGAAGTTACTAAAAATAATGGATTTTAAAGTAAAGGATAGGGCTATAAAATAAGTGGGTCATTAAAAATTTCTTTTTCTGTAAAGTTTAAATTTTGCTTCTGTTCTCTTTTGGCAAACGTGCATCTTGTCGAGAATATGTGTTCCAAACTTAAATAAGTGACATTAATTTTGTGGGTTGATCCGTGATGTCATAAATTTGATTGTTGACATAGTCATTTTTGAACTGTCCGAAACCCCCGAAATCCCTAGAAAAATAACTGTTTTTATTACAGGCCCTTCGGTGCTATTGGTTAATGAAGAGTGAGTCTAGAATCTTAGCTATGTTAAGATTCCTGCTATAGTGTCTTTATATTTTAAACAAAAATTGTGTGCTAAAGCATGAAAAGGTTTAGAAATTCTGACTTGATCATTCCGTTATCCGTTTTTTTAAACTTGGCGATAATTAACGGGGTGCTGTATTTGCTCAGCCCGGAAACCTATGTCAATCCTTCTAGAATAGCCTTCTACAACCTTTCTTGGATACTGATTACCTATTTCGCGGGATACTACACTACTACACGAAAAGAGAAGTTTAGGACCAAGGTGCATGTTGTTTTTCAGGTGTTTCTTGTTTATACCCTTGGCTATTTTTCGGTTTTTGGGGTTTCCGGCAGGTTGTACGAGTCCTTGGAGTATCAGTTTTTTGTGTTGTCCCTAGTGTTTTTATGCCTCTTTTGGTATCGGGTGCTGTTCTTTTGGTTGCGTGGAAGGTACCGTAAGCGTGGTGGCAATTTTGTAAATCTTGTCGTCATTGGTAGGGATCCAAGCTTAAAGAAAATTAGAAAGGTGTTCGACGAGCCCGACTTGGGGTATCGGTATAAGGGGTACTTTGACGACAAACCTTCAACAAGCCCCACCTATTTAGGTCCGGTGGTGGATTGTTTTCGGTATATACTCGAAAAAGATATCGACGAAATTTATTGTGTGGCTTCCAAATTCAATTCTTCCGAGCTCAAGAATTTGGTCAATTTTGCCGATAACAATCTCATTCGTTTTAAGATAATATTGGACAACAAGGAAATTTTCTCCAGGGCGATGTCCATCGAGTCCTATGAAAATATCCCGGTCTTGGATTTGAGAAAGGTGCCCTTGGATACGGAATATGCAAGAATTATAAAACGCACTTTTGACATCGTTTTTTCCTCTTTGGTGATTATTTTGGTGCTGTCTTGGTTAACGCCAATACTGTTCATTCTGGTCAAGTTGGAATCACCGGGGAAACTGTATTTCAAGCAAAAACGCCACGGATTAAAGCGGAAGGTGTTTTGGTGTTATAAATTTCGTTCGATGACCGCAAACAAAGATTCCAATAAAAAGATGGCGACCAAGGGAGATGCAAGAGTAACCAAAGTAGGCGCTTTTATGCGGAAAACTAGTATTGATGAATTGCCTCAGTTCTTTAACGTGTTTTTAGGGGACATGAGCGTTGTGGGACCAAGGCCCCATATGGAGTTGCATACATGGGATTATGAGATTTCCGTGGATAAATATCTGGTACGCCATTTTGTGAAACCGGGTATTACCGGTCTAGCGCAAATAAAGGGTTATCGTGGTGAGATTATCCAAAAGGAGGATATTCTGCATAGAACACGAATGGATATTTTTTATGTAGAAAAATGGTCTTTGGGGTTAGATGTTCAAATCCTGTTTAGTACTATCTATAATGTTTTTAAAGGAGAGGATAAGGCATATTAGATAATTTAACTGGTTTTGTAAAATATTCTCGGTAGCGGTAGTGGTTTTCTATTTAGGTAATTATCCATGTCTAGTGGATTAGGGAATCTTCTTTCATAATCAAATTCATCTATTCTATCTTTTCGAAGAAAAGTATACTCCATTACATAAGGTATAGTATATCCTTTTACCTTTATTGGCCTTCTATCATTATTGGGATGAATATGAACAACAGCAAAATTCTTAAGAAGCTTATTGAAAACTGATGAGATTGTTCGAAAGCCCACTGAAGTTAATAGTTGGTCAAGATTATGAAACTCAATGACTATAATTCTAAATTGTTTAAAAAAATCCTTATCAGTGTGTATGATAACATCATATTCGCCACCTTCAATATCCATTTGTAGAATAGCATCACGATTATCGGTCTTATTAGCATTAACCCAATTTTCCAATGTCGTATAAACTTGGTCTTCGTATGAACCAAGGTATTTTTTTACAAAATCCAGACCTTTCGATTTTATAGGAGGACCGTCAACGGAATAATCACATAAATAAGATTTTATATAATATTTATCAAAAAGCTCCTTTTCGAACGAGGCACTAAAGTCTACACCGGGAGAAAAGCATAAACCTATTTCTTCTAAATCATTCGGAATCAAATAACCCGCGTCGTTATCTGACCCTACTCTTATTAAGTCTAGTTGGGTTTTTATGGGATATGTTTTTTTTAGGAAGTTATCAAGTTTATCACGGTCAAAAAAGAGTTTCACTAGAATTTGATTCCAAGGTAGGACCATGGTTCGAAGGACCCTGAGAACTGGAATGAAAATAAATTTTTTCAACATGACTTTTTTAGTTTTAACAATTTATTTGAAAGAATTATTTCCAACGTATATGCCAATTTGAATATATGCGAAGACCTACAACTCTTTTCATTTTGGCTTTAAAATTTGCTTTTGGTAATTTGAAAAGCGTAATCAAAGCAGAGAATAGGATACCGTACAAAACCTTTTATCGATTAAAAGACCGAAACTGTACGTTGTAAGGAGTCAATGTACTTTTTTTTATTTACTTTGCCAGCCAAAAATATTTTAAGGTTCCGTTAAAAATGGTTTTTTGAAGGAAAGAATACCAAATGAAAAAAAGCGAATCGCTTTTGTGAATACGGTGCTTTTCCATTTTATTTGGTTATATCTTTGGAATTGAAAATTTACGTTTTTGGTTTGTTGAGGTATCTTTTATTGTATTTGGATCGTACCATATTAATTTTACTTTTGAACCATATAGGATAGACCGACTCCATCAATAGGAAATAAAGTACCATTCCTAAAATGCTTATTGCTCATGACATTTTAAAAGTTATTCTTGAATAAACTAGTAGCTAAAATATTAGCGATTCTCGGAGTAAAGAGTAGTAGGACTAAAAATGTTACTAAGCATGTTTTGCTTTCTTTTATCTACAAAGGGGGGCATGTAATTGCCACCTTTCTACTAATTCCCCTTACCATCTCATATTTAGATACCGAAAACTATGGTATATGGTTGACTATAAGTTCCTTTATTTCTTGGTTTTCTTTTTTTGATGTCGGATTAGGTAATGGCCTTAGGAATAAATATGCCGAAGCCAGGGCGAAGGACGACATTGAATCGGCAAAGGGTTATGTGAGTACCGCTTATTACACGATAGGATCAATATGTTTTGTCTTTTTCTTTTTATCCTTACTGTTCGGTTATTTCATAAATTGGACTGAGGTGTTTAATACTGAATTTGCCCTTGAAGAAGAACTTCGTTTATTGATGCCGATAGTCTTTGGATGCTTTAGCCTACAGTTGATTGTCAAACTCGTTGCTTCTATTTATTTGGCAGATCAAAATCACTCTATTTCGGGGAAAATTAATTTTATTACGGCATTTAGTTCGTTGGTAGTGATATGGTTTTTGACCATGACCTCTAAAAGTTCATTGTTGCTTTTTGGAATTGTATTTTCATTGCTGCCAGTTTTGGTGTTTTTGATTTTTAATGTTTATGCTTTTTCAGGACGTTATCGAGAATTCACCCCAAGAACGAAGTATTGGAAAAAAGTGTTTTTTAAAGATATTTTTGGTTTAGGGCTTACTTTTTTTATAATTCAATTATCTGTAGTAGTCTTAAATACCACTGATAATTTTATTATTACACAATTGTTTGGTCCCAAAGATGTTGTTCCCTACAATTTAGCATACAAGTATATCGGAATTTCACTAATGCTATGTACAATGACCTTTACCCCTTTTTGGTCAAGTATCACGGATGCATATGCCAAAGGAGAACTTGGGTGGATTAAAAAATCGATGGGAATGTTGCAAAAATTTTCATTGTTGGTAGTTGGATTAATAGTAATACTAATATTCTTTTCTTCAATTGCTTATGGATTGCTTTCTGATTACAAGGTCGAAGTACCGATTAAGCTAACGCTTTTTATGGCGAGCTACTTTGGTTTAATGGTGTTGTTTGTACCGTACACTTTTTTTTTAAATGGAATTGGAAAAATTAAAATTCAAATGTATGCCACTGCTTTTGCGGCCTTAATTAATATTCCCTTATCCATAATACTAGTGAAACATTTTGATATGGGTACTGAAGGTGTGATTTTCGCAACTTTTTTAGGAACATTGCCAAATCTTGTATTGTTTCCGATACAATATAAAAAACTAGTTAATCAAAAAGCTACCGGAATTTGGAATCGGTAATTTTGTCGTTCATTATAGTTCTATTAAATGGTTATTAATAAAGAAGAATATGCAGTTATTTTTGATTTATTTTTTGAAGGGACTGAAATTTGCTTCTAGTAAGGTTTTACAACCTTATGATTGGTGTATTTCGTACTTGCTTTTTTACATGAACGGCGTAGAGTTTAAGGGGTTCAAAACATATGGTGTTCCAAAAATTAATGTTGGTATCGGTGGGGTGTTTAAGATTGGAAAGAACTTCAGAATGCATAATAGGGAGTCATCAAATCCTATAGGAAGGTTTAATAGATGTAGTTTTATAGTCGGTAAAAGGGGAAGACTGGAAATTGGCCAAAAGGTAGGAGTTAGTAGTATCGGAATCGTTTGTCATGAAAGTATCATCATTGGCGATAATGTGAACATAGGCGGTAATGTAATTATCTATGACACCAATTTTCATAGCTTAAACCCGGCCCATAGGCTTGACGGTCCTACCGACAGGAAGAATACTAAAACAAAATCCGTTCATATCGGCGATAATGTTTTTATCGGTGGCCATACAACCATATTGAAAGGGGTACGTATAGGGGATAACAGTATCGTAGGGGCCGGTTCAATTGTTACTAGAGATATACCAAAAAACGAAATATGGGCTGGAAATCCAGCTAAAAAAATAAGAAATCTTTAATTTTTTTTTTTGGATAAAAGACTCTTTAATATCTCTTTGATTTCACTACTTGTATACGAGTTGGCCTTTATTATTTTTTCCCCTCAAGGAGTATCAATTACAAAATTGATTATTTCCTGCCTAGTATGGATTTCTCTGTTAGCTGGTATTTTGGTATTTTCCAAAAGCTTAAGGAAGTTAAGAAGGGATTTTCCACTATTGGTTTTTTTGAATTTTTTAGTATTGATTGGATGGAACTTAACTGCCATAGCTAGAAGTGTCATTGGAAAGGATGAAACCATTACTACTATACTTGGAAATACCTATACCTCTCTTGCTCTATTAGTGCCTTTTGCCATAGTTTTCGGGACTAGGGCAGCCAACATAAAGTTGATCATAGGGTATTTTAATAAGTTGTTAAAATTAGGAATACCAATATCCCTAGTGTTTTTTATTATTGGTGGGGTATTATTGGAAGAGAATAATCTACGGGTTTTACTTTTATTACTGTTACCGGTTGCTTTTTTGACAACGCTGATACCTTTTCAAAAACCAAAGCGAATTATTTTGATTTTGATTTCGGGGGCATTACTTATGTATATAGCTTTGATTTCCGGAGTACGCACTATGATTATACGAGAGGTTTTATTAATTGGTTGTTTGTTTTTTGGAGTTTTTCTTTTTTCTAGGTTTCAATTAAAACTTCCACTTATTGTTTTTTTTCTTTTCTTATTGGTTCCGTTGTATTTATTACAAGAAGGAGTCAAAACTGGCGTTAGCCCTTTCGAAAAATACCTCTCAGGTACAACAGACGATAACCTAAGTACGGATACCAGAACATTTCTTTACGTTGAACTTTTTGAGGACCTTATGGTGAACGAGCGATTTTTAATTGGAAAGGGAGCAACAGGTAAGTACTACAGCCCTTATTTTGCTTCTTTTGAAGGAGATTCGAGTATGCGTATAAATGTGGAGGTCGGTGTTTTGAGTATTTTGCTTAAAAGTGGATTTGTTGGTGTTTTATTACATATGTCGATGTTGATAACTGCTATTTTCTTGGCTTTTTTTAAATCTAACAACCTATTTGTGATTGGTTCTGGTTTTATCTTGTTGATTCATTCAATACTAATGTTTATAGAAAATATTATTATTTATAATACCTATAACTTTGCCATATGGTTTTTTGTTGGTGTATGTCTCTCGCAAAGAATTAGAGAGGCAAATAATCAGGATATATGGGATTTAATTAATGGCAAACAAAGAAGAGCTTTACCAAATGAATAAAACGCCTCTTGTTAGTATTATCACTGTAGTTTTTAATGGCGAAAAGTACCTTTTACAAACTATTGACAGTGTGAAAGAACAGACATATCCAAATTTGGAATATATAATTGTAGATGGTGGGTCAACTGATCGTACCCTTTCTATAATCAAACAAAATGAGGATTTTATTTCAAGGTGGATTAGCGAACCGGATAAGGGACTTTACGATGCTATGAATAAAGGCATTTCGATGGCAAAAGGCGAGATTGTTGGAATGATTAACAGTGATGATTGGTATGAAACAAATGCAGTTCAGTTGGTTGTGGAAGAATATCGCAGGAATCCTGAAAAGAAAATTTTTCATGGAGATCGATTCGACGTCCTGCCAAATGGATCTAAAAGAGCTAAAGTTTTTGAAACTTCAAAGTTTAAATTTCTTTACTATGGAATGACTTACAATCACCCCTCCATGTTTGTGCACGCCGATATTTATAAGACTATTAAATACAATGTAAGCTTAAGGGCCTTGTCCGATTATGAATTCGTCCTTCATAATTTTCTCAAGCATCCTGAAGTTTTTTGTTATATAGAGAAGTGTTTTGTGAATTATAGACTGGATGGAATTAGTGGTACAATGAATTTTAAAAATGCTATTCTTGAAGGGTATCTGGCTAGGAAAAATGCTGGGTTCAACGTATTTCGCAATTTGTTTTCGGTTGCTTTGCGAACGTTAAGAGTTGTTATTGGTAAACTTAAGATAAGATAGGTAAATGAAAAAGGTTTATTTATTAATTTATTATTTGTTTGCTCAATATTTGCCGATGCAACCCATTCCAGGTTACAAGATTTTCTATAAAATTAGGTACCTTTTATGTAAGAAACTACTTTTGAAGTGTGGAGATAATGTTATCGTAAAAAATCGATGCTACTTTGGCAATGGAAGTAAGTTAAGGGTTGGGGATTTTTCACAACTGGGTCAAAATGCTAGAATCAGTGGTCCTGTTACACTGGGGAAGTATGTGATGATGGGCCCCGATGTTGTTATCATGGCAGTTACACACGATATTTCGGACAACTCAAAACCAATGATAGACCCAAGTCACCCGTCATTGGAAAAAGCCGTAGTCATTAATGATAATGTGTGGATAGGTACACGAGTAGTAATTTTACCTGGTGTTGAAATAGGGGAAGGGTCTATAATAGGATCAGGCGCGGTGGTGACTAAATCGTTTGGGCCGAACTCTGTAATCGGCGGGGTGCCAGCAAGATTTATTAAAAATAGGGTGTAACATTATTACAATGATAACATTAGTAAAAGGCTCCTCGGAATATGAAAGGAGTTGTTTTTAAATTATTATTAGTGATAGCTTTTGTTGTGAACGTGCTTTGAATTCTCCGAAATTATTGATTCGGTATGTTATGTATTAACATACAAGTCTTCCCTTGGGTTACTCTAATCCTATGATTTAAATTGTACGTCTTTTGAGGAAATTTTTGTTTGGACAGAGATTTTTTTTAGTAAGATCACATTTAATTCTTGTATTCTATATTTTGGAAATAGAATAGTTCGGATAGTAGTGTTTTTAAGTTGTCAGTTGTTATGTTTCCGTATAATTATTCAAGTACACGGATTTTAACGAGTATTTTGTTCTTTGGACGTGAACTTCGACAATAAAAAAGGTTTTTTAAAATATCTTAGCAAAGTTAGAACACGCTATGAAAATAAGATTGCTATTATGGGTCTTCTTTTCCATCCCTTTATTGTTTTTTGCGCAAGGAGAATCCAATAATTGGTATTTTGGAGAAGGTGCGGGAATAAGATTTAATCCAGATGGTAGTGTTGAGGCTTTAAACGATGGTGCTCTCAACTCTCTAGAGGGTTGTGCCTCGATTTCTAGTAGTGAAGGGGATTTGTTGTTTTACACGGAGGGTACTACGGTCTATGATCGCACTCATGACATTATGCAAAATGGCACGGGTCTTTTCGGAAATGTTGGTAGTACTCAATCCGCAATCATAGTGCCGAGACCAGGAAGTGACAATCTGTATTATATTGTGACTGCTGATGCATTTACCGGGATTAATACAGATAGCGGACTAAACTATTCGATTGTTGATATGTCTTTTAACAACGGTAATGGTGCGGTTATTGAAAAAAACATCAATTTACTGGGAGATTGTTCAGAAAAACTTACCGCTGTCACGAGTGATTGTGCAGGGGAATCTATTTGGGTAATTGCTTTTTCTTCAGAAGACGGAAATTCAAGACCCTATAATACGTATCACGCTTTTGAAATAAACGCTTCTGGAATATCAAACGTTCCGGTCACCAGTACATTTAATTCGATAACAATTTTGGATGATAGAGGTTATATGAAGCTATCGCCCGATGGAACGAAATTGGCCGCTGCTAATGCTGATGATGGTCTTTTTTTGTATGACTTTGATAGTACTTCAGGCATTGTTTCCAATCAAGTAGAACTAATAATAAATGCTGGCCCCAACACTGATTCATATGGCGTTGAGTTTTCTCCGAGTAGTAGATATTTATACGTACATTCTGCCAATAATCGGGACGCGTTCGATTTGCAAACATCTTCATTACTTCAATACGATACTGGCGCTGCCGACGTTTCCGCCTCACAAATAATAATAGAGGATAGGGACATATTTCGCGGTGCGCTGCAATTAGGCCCCAATGGGAAAATATATAGGACACTTTCAGATAATTTTGAAACTGGAAGACCTTTTTTAGGAGTTATTAATAATCCAGATGTAGCTGGTTTGGCCTGTGATTACGAACATAACGCAGTATCTTTGAATGGTAATGTTGGGGTTCAGGGCCTTCCCCCTTTTGTTCAGTCTTTTTTCACATCGATAGAGTTAACGGAGGAAGAAGATGTTATTGTCGAGGATAGACTACAAGTATGTGTCGAAAGTACTTTGCTATTAGAAGCACAACCTATACCCGGAGCGACTTATGTTTGGAGAAAAGATGGAATCGTATTAAACAACCCTACTGGTAATTTTTTTCAAGTTTCCTCGGCACAGGTTGTAGATGCTGGACTTTATACCGTCACAATTACCAAGCCGGGTGCTGAAGCCTGCCCCATTACAGGAGAAATAGTGGTTGAAATTCAGAATGCTCCAGAGATTAATTTGAATACTTGGGTTTTTTGTGATACCGATGATGATCCTTCCGACGGAATTACATTACTTGACTTGACCAGTCAAGAGAATGAAGATTTCACTTTTACATATTATAATAATCAGGAGGACTTGAATAACGAAATTGAAATTGAAACCCCATCAGAGTACACTATAACAAATCCCTTTGAACAAACTATCTTTTATAGGGTTACCAATGACGCTGGATGCCAGAATAACGGCGAGTTAACTATAATTGTCAACAGCCCTCCTCTTATAGATTTGGAAGATCAAGTTTTATGTCAGAATGATATCCCGTTAAGTTTAGAAGGTCCTTTGGGCTACGATTTTTATCAATGGGAAAAATTTGAAGACGGTGAAGAGGAGATTGTTTCTCAAACCATAAACGCTGAAATCACGGAGCCGGGAAATTACACTCTTGAGGTGGGCCTAAGTACCACTATAAATGGTGTCGTTTCAACTTGTTACGGTCTTACTGATTTTGTTGTGCGATTGTCAGGCACCGCGTCAATTAGTGATGTTATAGTTACTGGTATCGGTAATGAAAAAACTGTTCAAATACAAGTGACAGGAGAAGGGGATTACGAATACGCCATTGATGATTCCGGTTTTCGCGATTCAAATGTTTTCGAAGGTCTATCGGCGGGGTTTATAACTATTTTTGTAAGAGATAAACAGGGTTGTGGTATTACCGAACAAACTATTGAAATTGAAGAGGATGCTAAAGGGGGGTTCATGGATTTTTTTACTCCCAACGGGGACGGTATTAATGATTATTGGCAATTTATTCCCCCAGTGAGTGGAGAGGTTGATTTTGAAGTAATTTATGTTTTTAATCGATACGGACAGTTGATAGTAAAGATAGACCCTTTGTCAATAGGATGGAATGGGGTATTTAATGGCAAAGAATTACCACCCTCGGATTATTGGTATAGGGCTGTCTCATTTAATGGGCAGAGTGTTACTGGACATTTTAGTTTAAAACGATAACTTGATTAGTGGCTTTATTACGTCTTAGAAGAACTTAAAAAAAAAATTAAAAATGAAAAAAAAGAACTTCATAATTTTTATTGTTCCACTGATGTTGGTTTTTGCGTCGTGTAACAAATCTGATGATTCCGAAAATGAAAAGGAAAAAATACAGATAGTAGATAATTCTGTCGAATCTGCCGACGTCAATGCAATAGACTACTGGGATAACACCGAAATTGTTTGGAGAGATGAGTTTGACGGAAGTGAATTATCTAAAGAAAACTGGTTGACAGAAGAGTTTTTTGATGGTGTTTTCAACACTGAATTACAAAGTTATACCTCTGATAATGTTGAAGTGGGCGGAGGTACAATGAAAATTAATGTGAAGAAAATTGGTGAAGGCCAAAAGGCAGGAGACTACACCTCGGCACGCCTGAATAGTAAGTTTGCCTTCAAATACGGTAGGCTTGAAATTCGAGCTAAAATGCCATCCCAAAACGGCAATGGACTTTGGGTAAAGCTTTGGATGCTTGGGAATAACATAAATACCATAGGATACCCCGATTGTGGTGAAATTACGTTCATGAAATACTTAAGTCATGTACCAGAGGAATATTCTTCTACTGCGAATACTGCCGAAAATTATAGAGGACAAGGAAGTGCCAGTACGTCACCCCCCGTTACTTTGGAGAGCGCTGAAGAAAATTTCCATGTCTACGGAGTTCTATGGACTCATGAATACTTGAAGTTTTACTTGGACTCCATAGATAATGTTACTTTTACATTTAATAGGCCGGAAAACCCCGATAGGGATAATTGGCCATTTTCAGAGCCTTTTTATTACGGTATGGATATAGCGGTTGGAGGAGAGTTTGGAGGAGCAGAAGGAGTAGATGACACAATATTCCCTACTTTTATGGAGGTGGATTATGTAAGGGTGTATCACGCTAAATAACAAAATTAAAACTCGTCTTTTTAAAACCTTATTTAAATGGTCTAGTGTTTTGTATAAAATATGATTAGAGTTTTTCTAGATTACCTTTTAGACAATAATGTGCCGTATAGGATTACCAATGGGTATCAAAGTATTATTGATAATCTTGACGACGGTGATTCAGACTATGATATTCTTCTTAAAAAAAAAGACTTTGAACATGTAGAAGAAATTGTTGAGGGTTTTTGCAATAAAACGGATTATAAAATCGTACAGATCTATCATCAAAAAGTACTTGCCAAAAATATATTTATTTATGATTTTAAAAATGATGATATCTTAAACCTTGATTTTTATGGAGAGGTATCCAGGCAAAATATTCTAATATTAAAAGAGACTTCTGTATTTGCTACTCATAGAAAACTAGAGGGGATTAGCATTTTAGAACCATCACAAGAATTTATTCAATATTTAGTAAAAAAAGTAGACAAAGGTAAATTGTCAGAGGAGGTGTTTTTATATCTGAAAGAATTATTTGATAGAGAACCAGACCAGTGTTCCGAATATTTAGTGAGGTTTTTTGAAAAGGAAAGTAAGCGTTTAAAAATGGCTTTTATAGAAGGAGATTTTTCTTTTCCTCATAAAAATGTTGCAAGCTTAAAATTAGATTTTGTTAATAATACCAGGAATACTCGAATATTTACGTTTGAAAATGGATTTCGAATTTTAAAAAGAATCTTTAGGCCTACGGGTTTCGTAGTTTCTTTTTTGGGACCAGATGGTTCTGGTAAATCAACGATTATAGATGGCCTTTCCCGGGAAACAATACCCTTCCGAAGAAGTGATTATTTTCATTTGAAACCTTTTCCTCAAAAAGAAAGCACCAAAATAGTATCTGACCCCCAGGGAAAAGTTCCTTATTCCATGTTAATTTCTTTGGTTAAAATTTCTGCATTCCTTATTCAATACAATATGGGATGGTTGAAAAATGTTTTAAGACTAAAAATCCAGTCGTCTTTAGTTGTCTTTGATAGGTATTATGATGATTTATTGGTTGATCCAAAACGATATCGATTGGGTGTTACCGGATTTTTTGCAAGATTTGTTCGTTATCTTATCCCAAAACCGAATGTGTTTTTTGTTTTGACAGGAAATGCCGAACGAATTCACGAAAGAAAAAAAGAAGTGACCTTGAATGAATTAAAACGGCAGATTATAGAATACGATTCCTTGGTAGATGAAAAAAGGTATTTGCATATCGATGTGAATAGGCCACCAAGTGATATCATCTTAGAGGTAAAACAAATCTTAATGAACAAAATGCATGAACGTTACTGACTTCTTGGCATCGGAGAATTTGATATGCTTGCCGACCAAATCTCGACCAAGAGTTTTTTTATCAATTGATGATTCAAAAATAGCTAAGGTTGCTTTCAATTTGTACAATCCTTTTTCACCAAAGGCCAAGTTTTTGAAAGCTACGTTACAGTTTTTATGTGTTTATTGTAATACGTTAGCAAAATATTTTCTTCCTACAATCAAAACGAAAAAATCTAGCTTCATTCGTTTTATTGAGAAAGCGCTGAATACGAGCTTGATAAGTTCGGTATACATTGCGACGGAAAAAGACAAGTTTGTAGTACAATTACAAGACCATAACGGTATTGTCGGATATCTCAAATACCCAATTACTTCAATCGGAACAAAAAGACTCTTAAACGAGCGTTCAGGGTTGAATATTTTATCTAAGAAAAATGTTGTTCAAAAGATACTTCTGGATGATAACTATAAGGGAGTCCCGTTTATAATTCTCAGAAACCTTGAAGGTAAAATAGGGACTGTTTCAAAGGATGATTATAAAGAAGTTTTGACATATTTTAAAACGGAAAGGTCTTTTCCGTTAATTGATCACCCGCGAGTTTTGGATATCAAAAAACGATTACTTGATTATGACCAAAATGAATTTGTTGTACTATTAAATGATGCAATTGTTTCTTCAAAAAAGTACTATTATGTAGTTCACGAGCACGGGGATTTTGCCCCTTGGAATCTCATACAGACAAAAGATGGAGTTAAACCTTTTGATTTTGAGTACTTTGAAGAGGTGGGGCTTCAGCACATGGACGAAATTAAATATCATGTGCAAGTTGAAATGTTATTAAAGGGAAAGACTGGGGCTTCTTTAATAAAATCGGTGTCCAAAGCAGTAGGGCTAGCGGAATTCGATATTTTATTTATAGTGTTCTTATTAAAGGAGATTGGAAATAAATTAGAGGCGAATAAAATTTATGATTTTGAGTTGTCTCTTTTAAAGTCTATGAAGATTGAAAAAACTTAAGATACTTGTCTCTGCCTATGCCTGTAGTCCTGACCAAGGATCTGAGCCGGGGGTGGGATGGAACTTTGTTAATGGTCTCGGTAAGAATCATGAGGTTTCCGTAATTGTGGAAAAGAGGAAGTGGGAGACCGCTATAGCCAATTTTATAAAAGCGAATCCGAAAAAATGTGAAAATATTAAATTCTATTTCATAGAAAAAAGGAGGGGTAAATTCCTTCGCAAAATTTGGCCTCCATCGTATTATTGGTTCTATCGTGCATGGCAGAAGAAAGCCTATCGGTTAGCTCTTGAGTTGGATGACAGGGAGAACTTTGATTTAATTCACCAACTTACAATGGTTGGATATAGGGAGCCAGGGTATCTTTGGAGAATTGACAAACCTTTTGTTTGGGGGCCAATAGGCGGATTAGAGAATTCTCCTTGGCGTTTTCTTCCTGGTTTGGGATTCAAAGGAATGGTGTTCTATTCGGCAAGAAATATTATAAATAGTTGGCAAAAGCGTTTTAGCATTCGACCGAAAATGGCGGCGGCACATGAAAAAAGTATATTGCTCGCCGCAAGCCCCAACGGTGCAAAGATTATTAATAAATTATGGAGGAGAAAAGCTGAGATTCTGTGCGAAGTTGGACAGTATTCTACCGATTTGATAGTGCCTCAAAATAGAACGAATGATGAACCTTTAAAAATTATTTGGAGTGGTTTGCATACTCCTAGGAAAAATTTACCTTTATTATTGAAGGCTCTTTCTCTCGGAGACTATAAATTTGAACTACATATTCTTGGTACCGGAGAGATGACCAAAAAATGGAAAAGAATTGCCGAAAAATTAGGTTTGTCGTCTAATTGTATTTGGTACGGCTGGCTTGATTACAAAAAGGCTATCGACATCTTTAGTAAAGGGCATGTTTTTGTTATCACCAGTATAAGCGACCTTACGGCAACGGTAACTCTAGAGGCACTTTCATATGGGCTTCCTATTATTTGTCTTGATCACTGTGGCTTTGCCTACGTAGTTAATGACAAATGCGGTATCAAAATTTCTGTTGACAGGCCTAAGCAAGCCGCAGAGGACATTAACGCTGGCTTATCCAAGCTTTATAATAACGAGTCCCTAAGGCAGTTAATGGCTAAAGAAGCGATAATCCGTGCGAGGGATTTTCAATGGGATATAAAAATCGAGAGGTTAAATAAGATTTATAGTTCTTTAACGGATTTTAGTTCTCTAGGTAAATAGCGTTGTATAGGATTTATAGCTTAGCTAAAGATAGCAGCTTGAAGATTTCGAATCAATAAAACTGTCTTTAAAATAACTGTATAAAGTTTTTATGAAAGTACTTTGGGTAACTAATATTGTATTTCCAGAAGTAGCAACTAAGTTAGGTTGTCCTTCACCTGTAGTTGGTGCCTGGATGTACGTTCTGGCAAAAGACTTATCCGATAGTGGGATTTCTCTAACGGTCGTTGCGGCCAGGACGAATATGCCAGACTTTCATTATGATTCTGGTAAGTTGTCATATTATTTAATTCATAGTAAACGTAAGATTACGGAGTTGGATAAACAGTTAAAACTGAAATGGGAAGCTGTCATAAAAGCCGTAAAACCTGATATTGTTCATATTCATGGAACAGAATATGCTTATGGGCTTTGTTTGATGCATTATTTTCCACAATTGAGATACATCATATCGATTCAGGGCGTTTTGAATGTTATAGCTGAGAATTATGCGGGCGGTATTGACGCTGGAACTATAAAGCGGAATCTTACCATAAGAGATTTAATTCAAAGGGATGGTATTTCAAAAGGAAAGCGCGCTTATATGAAATGGGCAAAAACAATTGAAGATAGATATTTCTCTTTGGCTACTGATGTTATTGGGCGTACACAATTTGACTTTGAATATATTCAATCTCGGCAAAAGAAAATAAATTATCATTTCTGTAACGAGTCTCTCCGTGATGGATTTTATGATAGCAATAAATGGAATCTTGAGGATGTTAATACACATTCAATATTTATTAGCCAGGCGGTAAACCCAATTAAAGGGCTGCATATGGTGTTAGGTGCCGTTGATTTATTAAAGAAGGAATTTCCAAACATTCGAATTAAAGTCGGCGGCCGTAATATTTTAAGGGATTCCTCTACGCTCTATGACAAGGTAAAACGTTCAGGGTATGGGAAAATTATTAAATCACTGATACGGCGTTTCAGTTTGCAGGATACTATTTTTTTTTTAGGAGAACTAGATGAAAAACAGATGATTTCAGAGTATTTAAAATGTCATGTGTTCGTTTGTCCATCAATAATAGAGAACAGTCCAAATTCATTGGGGGAGGCTCAGATTCTTGGCGTACCTTGTGTTGCTACGGCTGTAGGGGGGATACCTAGTATGGTGATACATGAAAAGACGGGTTTGCTCTATAATTTTGAGGATATTAAGGCTCTGGCGGAAAATCTAAAAAAATTGTTTAACGATAATAGTTTGGCTTTATCTATTTCAAAAGAATCGAAGAAAGTGGCTGCCAAGAGACATGATAGGTTAGCAAATTCCAACCGTACTATTGAAATTTATAATCGGTTGTTACAACAAAATAGCGATATAGGGTGAAAAAAATTCTTTTTATTTTACATTACCCGCCACCGGTGCACGGGGCGGCAAAGGTTGGCGAGTATATTAAAGAAAGTACTTTGATTAACAACAGTTTTCAATGTCGTTATATTAATTTGGGAACTTCTATTAATGTAGATGAAATTGGAAAAACTGGTTTTCTTAAGTTAAAAAGGTACTTTTCTATTTTGGTTTCATCCTATGTACAATTAAGGAAATTTAAACCGGATTTGGTTTATCTTACGTTGACCACTACGGGAATAGGTTTCTTTAAAGATGCGATGGTAGTGTTCTTGGTCAAATTATTTAAAGTACCCGTTCTTTTTCATTTTCATAATAAAGGCATAAAAAACAAGCAGAATGAATGGTATTATTCCCTGTTCTATAAAAAAGTCTTTAGAGACGCCAATGCAATTTTGCTATCGCCATATCTGTATGATGATGTAGCAAGATACATTCCGAAGGAAAAAGTGCACTATTGTGCAAATGGTATTCCAGAGGTTAGTTCAACACCTGTCGACCATCAAAAAACAGAAAATGTAAAGCCTGTAAGTATTCTGTTCCTATCCAATTTGATAAAATCAAAAGGGGTCAATGTACTTGTACATGCTTGTAAGTTTTTAAAAGATAAAAATTTGGACTTTGAATGTGTTTTTGTTGGCGGTGAGGGAGATATTTCAGTACCACGATTTCGAGATACTATCGATTACTATGATGTTAAGGACTACGTGCGTTATGATGGGCGCAAGTATGGAATTGAAAAAGAAGAGGCCTATAGAAATGCGGACATTTTTGTCTTACCTACAATGTATAAAAATGAATGCTTTCCTTTAGTGCTTTTGGAAGCGATGCAGTATGGCCTGCCCGTCATATCAACTGATGAAGGGGGTATTCCAGAAATAGTGGAGGATGGGGTTTCTGGTTTTTTGATTGAAAAACAATCGGCGCAGGAATTATCCGAAAAGTTGGCACAATTGATAAAAGACTCCGATCAGCGAACCAAGATGGGTAGAGAAGGAAGAAGGCGATATTTAGAACGGTTTACGAAAGAAACCTTTGAAAAACGATTTTTAGAGATTATCTCCTCTTTGTAAGAGGGTTTCTTATTGCCGTTTTTCAGAACTAAGAGCTATAAATATGTCGGGTGACATATTGGTATTGCAGGTTATCGTAAAAAAACCTTTGAAATGCCTCAATTGGCTATTATTGGTTAAATTGCCGATACAAATTTCACTTAATCCATCAACAAATTTTTCTTGTTCCCTATAATTCGATTTTTGGCGAAAAATTGCATCTAACATGAAAGTCACACCATTTAATTCCGATTCGGATGACAGTAATGAACCATTGATTTCCAAATCGACATTACTCAAATATTTGCATTACTGGCATTGGTTCGCGTTTACCGGGTTGTTTGCATTATTTTGTGCTTTTATTTATTTAAGATATGCTCCCCCAAAATATTCCTCTGTTGCAAAAATCAGGATAATTGATGAAAATAAGGAGTTGGACCTTGCTTCCAACGCCTTGTCCCCGTTTGCGATGTACTCAAAAATTAGTTTGGAAAACGAAATGGAGGTCATAAAGTCGTACCGTTTGTTAGCGCAAGTGGTAGATGAGCTAGATCTTGATGTTTCTTATTATTATGTGGGTACTATTAAAACTAGGGAAATCTGGTCGGCTCCTTTTGTGGTGGCCAAATCCAATATGAGGGATGATATTGAAAAACCTTTGAAGTTCAAAATTAGCTTTGAGTCGGCCCAAGTACTGATCGAGGACAATGTGGGCGACGAATATGAGTTTGCCTACAGCGAATTGGGGGGGCAGATGGAAGGCTTACCATTCACCTTATCGCTGCGCAAAGATGTTGACAAAAGCAGATATCTTGATACGGATTTCGAGATAGTTTTTTGGCCCAAAAAACAAGCTGTGGCCGGCTTGCGAAATTCCCTTTCGGTTGCGCCCACAAATAAAAAAGGGGAAATATTATCATTGTCGATGGTCAGTGAAAATCCGGAAAAGTCGGAAGATATCCTTAATGTGGTTATAGACAGGTTTAATAAAGACGGGATTTTGGATCGTCAATTGGTTTCTAAAAGAACTTTGGGTTTTATTGATGAACGGTTTATTTATTTATCGGGCCAATTGGACTCTATTGAAGTGAATAAAAAGGATTTTAAACAAGAGAATGACCTCTCTTATTTGGATGAGGATGTAACCTTTACATTAAGGAAAAAGTCCTTAGCGGATGAAGAGGTAATCAAACTTCGTACCCAACTATCCCTTTCATTACTTCTGAAGCAAACCATACTAAAGGAGGCATCCTATAATCTTCTCCCCTCGGATATCGGATTGGAGAACGGTAGTATCAATACCTTGGTCACAGAATACAATAAGTTGTCTTTGGAGCGAACCAAACTGAGTAGAAGTGTAGCTAGCAGTCATCCGTCCTTGTTGGAACTCAATACACAATTGGAAAATGGGCGAAAAAATATTTTACAGACATTGGATGTGTACCGAAGGCAAATCAGAACTTCTTTGGGGCAATACAGTCAGGCAAGTAGTAATGCCGGGGACGACTTTTCAAGATTACCGGAAAAGGAAAAAATGTTACGTGCCATTGAAAGACAACAAGACATTAAAGAAGGACTTTATAAATTGTTACTGCGAAAACGGGAAGAAGCAGCCATAAATTATGCCGTAACGGCTCCCTCTATAAAAGTGATCGATTACGGACTAACGGGACTAAAACCAGTGTCCCCCAAAAAAATATTGGTGTACCCTTCTGCATTATTGTTGGGCCTATTGATTCCTTTTGGAGTGTTGTTCTTTCGATTTTGGTTCGACACCAAAATCCACGAGCGCGCCGATGTGGTCAAACAAAACCCTGAAATGCCCATATTGGGGGAAATTCCTTTTTTGGAAGAGGGCGATACTTTTATCAATTCTGGCGACCGTTCCATTTTAGCCGAATCCTTTAGGATTTTGGCGACCAACATCACCCATAAGTTGTCGGTGTCAGACGAGGAAGAAGGAAAAGTGGTATATGTTACTTCGGCCATTAACGGAGAAGGCAAAACGATGACTGCACTCAACTTGTCCCTGGCCTATGCCAGTTTAAAGAAAAAAGTGTTATTGGTCGGTTGTGATCTAAGGAACCCTCAATTGCATAAATTTTTTAATATCGATAAAAGCACTGTTGGAATTTCGGACTATTTGAATTCTACATTGTTGGATTTTGACGAATGTGTTCACAAGGGCCTCGGAAAAGGAACTTTTCATAAAGTATGCTTTAGTGGACAAATACCTTCTAATCCGCCACAACTGTTGTCGGGCAACCGTTTTGGTGAGTTTATTGCCCAGGCTAAAAAACTATTTGATTATATCATTATAGATACGGCTCCAAGTATTTTGGTTACCGATACCATTTTGATTTCTAAACATGCAGACCTGACCTTGTTTGTTCTCCGGGCCGGTTTTACAGAAAAAAAACTACTGGAGTATTCCCGAAATTTGAACGAAACGAAAAAATTCCTTAACATGGCGTATGTCATCAATAACGTTGGTGAAGGAAGACGGGAAGGGTATAATTACGGCTATGGCTATGGATATCAAGCAAACAGAACGGATAAACATTGGCTAAAGAACTATGGGGCACAGGTGAAATCACAAGGTTTTATTGCTGCGAGCTTACAGGAATTCAAGATTTTTAAGAAACGTATAAAAGCAAGATTTTTTTAATAAAGGATACGGAAATCGATTTCAATAACTCAAAAATGCCAAAAAATAGTTCGATAGATTTTCTGGGTTACCATGTTTTCAACGCTTCACTGGAAAACATCCTGGATAGGGATAAAATACTGGTAAGCACTATAAATCAGTATTCCTATTGTATGGCCCAATCAGATGCGATTTTTAGGGATTCCTTGAAGAGTAGTGACGTGCTCCTCCCAGATGGGATAGGAATCGTATGGGCGTATAAACTGTTATACGGGAAAAAAATAAAAAAAATTGCAGGTGCCGACCTTCATGAATTTCTCTTGCGGGATACCAATGAAAAAAATGGTGCGTGTTTTTATATGGGGTCTTCGGAGGATACGCTGAAGAAAATCGAAGCACGAATAGCAGAGGAGTTTCCGAATATTCGAGTGGGGAGTTACTCGCCCCCTTTCAAGAAAGAGTTTTCGGCCGAAGAAAACCAAGAGATACTTAGGGCGGTAAACGACTTTAAACCGGATGTCCTTTTTGTGGGGATGACAGCACCAAAACAGGAAAAATGGAGCATGGAGCATAAGACAAGGCTCGATGCCTCATTAATATGTTCGATCGGTGCGGTATTCGACTTTTATGCCGGTACCGTAGAGCGTCCAAGCCAAATTTGGATCAATATGGGGTTGGAATGGCTTGGTCGTTTGATAAAAGAGCCGAAACGAATGTGGAAGAGGTATGTAAATTACGGCTTTGTTTTTGTTTACTACATGTTCAAGGAAGGGATTAAAAAGGGTTTGGGTATGTCGGTAGGCAAGTAAACCATGATTTGAACCATTATAGGTATTTTTTCGTTTGGAAAATAAAATAGTTAAGGAAAATCTTCACGAGGGGTCTAAAAGCTGGTTTTTGAACAGACCGGCAGTTAATAGGGAAATAGAAGGTTATGCTTCTAAAACCAGTATTAATGTCGGTGAGCAAATTGATTTTTACGTAAGTACCAATGCTCCATTTTATAATTTGGATATTTACCGAATGGGATGGTATCAAGGAATGGGCGCGAGGCTTGTAACTGCCGAGAAAAAGTTAAAAGGGCTTTTACAGCCTATGCCAAAATCGCAGGTCGAAAACGGTTTGTTGGAATGTGATTGGAGAAAGTCATACACCTTGTTAACGCATGTTACATGGTGTACCGGTATCTATGTCGCAAAGTTGACGGAGAGCGTAACCCAAAAGCAGAGCTATATTTTGTTCGTGGTCAGGAACGATGCAAAGGTGTCCGATGTAGTGTTCCAGTTACCGGTGACGACCTATCAGGCCTATAATTATTGGGGAGGAAAGTCGCTTTACGACTGGGGAAGTGGCGATGCTGAACAATGGGGAGGTTTTCCGGGAAAAAGAGCGTTTAAAGTATCGTTCGATCGCCCCTATGCAAGAAGCAATAACAGAGCGGCCGCCTATGGTATGGGTGCGGGTGAGTTTTTTTGTAATGTGCAACCTAATTCCAAAAGCACGTACCCTATTAGTAGTGCGGGATGGGATTATAATATGGTCCGTTGGTTGGAAAAACAAGGGTATGACGTCGGTTATATCACTAATATCGACACGCATCAAAACAACAGGGCCGTCGTTGAAACATCGATTTTTATTTCACATGGGCATGATGAGTACTGGAGCTTTCAAATGCGCGAAAATGTTAGGAAAAGAATAGGGCAAGGTGGTAACGTCGCCTTTTTTTCGGGCAACACCATGTACTGGCAAGTAAGGTTGGAGGATAGTGAACTTTCCGGAAGCCCCCTGAGAACTATGGTCTGTTATAAGGACCGTTCTTTAGATCCGATCAAGACAGGCAGGTGTACGGTAAAGTTTAGGGAGCACCCTCTAAATAATCCGGAAGCAAAGTTAATGGGCGTGCAGCATGTTTTGGATCCCGTTGACACAGATTATGTGGTGACAAATGAATCGCATTGGGTATTTGATGGGACTTCCCTCGAGTATGGGGATAAATTAGTGGGGCTTCTTGGCTATGAGGTAGACGCAATTTCGGAAGCGTCCCCCCCAAACACTGTTGTGTTGTGTTCTTCTCCCGTGAAAAGTCTAATTCCGGACAATTTTGGTGTTTTTTTACAAAGAAAAGGTCAATACTGGACACGTAAAGGAATTCAATTTTTTGTAAAGTCTGGTTTCTCCGTAACTTGGGGACGCCGGGCAACCATATTTTTGGGGTTGGGGATACTAGCATCCATATGTTGCTTATGCTATTATTTATGGCTGTCTAAAATGATTTTAATGGTATTGCTGATGGTTTTAGGGATCTCGTTTGCTTTGGGAATTCTTCTCCTCGAGTGGCGGGGGCGCGGTGGTGATGCAAAAGATGAGACGACGTCGGATATGACATTATATGAGGATGTAAATGGTGCTATGGTGTTCTCGTCCGGAGGCATTCAATGGTCTTGGGGCTTAGACGATTTTAACGTTCCTTTGCTCCGTTCTTCCCGAAAAAATACGAATGCCGAGCAGATTACCGCAAACATTATAAAACGGTTTATTGGAAATGAAGTTGGAAAACCAAGACGTTAAAAGCAATATTCGGATAACGTTTGAATTTTTTCGATAGCGATAGTGTCTTTTAAGTGATAAAGCACTACAATCCAAAAGATGCTTGGGATTTATAGCTTTTACTACCGCCAAAAACGTTGCGGCGCTCCTTTTTCAACTAACTACATATCAAGTAGTTACGCCCTATAGAAAGACACTTCGGTAGTTGATAATTACGGATACATTTAAAATTTACTCCGTCACTGCAGCTTTTATGCAGTGAAACCACTTATGTTTGAAGTTAAAAATAGCGCAGGCTTTATTGTTATTTGTCGATTAACGGATTCCAGTAACGTCCACTTGCCAAGAAGTGTTGGTTAGTAGAACATTTGTAAAGGTTTTAGAAGAAATTTTTATACAAAACAATTACTTTGATCAATACCGAAACGGTACGCTGAACTAGAAAGATGTAAGCGTTGTTAGGGTGTGTGCAAGTTCTGGCTAAAGTGTTAGTCAACGGTAAAATCTGTATTTTATCTAGTTGACCAGCTATTTTTCAACTCGTTCCTGTAAGTTTATAACCTTTTTGAGATAGGGTTTGTCCTGAAAAATTATTGGCGAAGGATGTACCGTAGTTAGGGTTTTATAGCGGTCTAACCTTTATGTACTGGATAATTACATCACGGTCCAGTAGGTGTTATATTGTAGGTACACGTGATATGCATAGGGCTATTTGAAGAGAATGAATGCGGAACAGTTCCGAATTATAAAATAATATAGGTGGGGGCAAGACCCCTGGATTTTTATGGTAAATAAAAAAGCCAACAAAAGCGCTCATTAATCGTAGAACAACTAAATCGTTTCAAATGAAATTTTTTTTAACTGGGATCATCTTTATCAGTCAATTATTTTGGGTTGCCGCCCAAACCTATCCAAATCAAAACAATCCAAATGCCGAATTACATGTCACCGGGGGCGCGGCAAGCCTGCCACCGTATAATGTAAACGAAATTCCATCACAAACAGGATTTGCACCGTATGGAGGCGCTACATGGCAAGCCGTTGCCGACAATACCAACGGAATTACCGACTACGTATTGGAAATCCAAGGCAATGGTACGACCGCTAGCCCTACCGCTATGTTCAGATTGGGAAACAATAAGAACCAAAAAGTACATGTGGATGTGTACTTAAGGGTGCTGGCCGGAAGTGGGGCCCGGATCGGTGTCCAAGGGTCGGTTGCGGGACAGGCAAATGGCGGCTACATCGATCTACAATCGGGAATTACCCATTCGGATTGGAGGTTGTATAGCTTTGATATTGACGATGCCGGGGCATCCGATTACGATTTAAGGTTGCATGTTTCGGCAAGCCTAACGGATGGTAGCGGACGCGTACAGGTTTTGATATCGTGTAAGGACCGGGAAATTACCACAGGGAGTTCCGTTTGGGCGTTCGCGGGTTCAAGCACTAATATAACCTATCAGCAAGGAAATGTCGGTATCGGCACCGCCGATCCGGGTGCGGATTGGAAGCTTGCCGTAAACGGGAAGATCCGCGCCAAAGAAATAAAAGTGGAAACAGATTGGGCCGACTATGTGTTCGAAAAAGACTATCCCTTGCCCACGCTTGCCGAAGTAGAAGCGCATATCGCCCAAAAAGGGCATTTGATCAACATCCCTTCCGCTGCCGAGGTAGAAGCCAATGGAGTGGAATTGGGTGAAATGAACAAATTGTTGCTGGAGAAGATCGAAGAGTTGACCCTTTACTTGTTAGAGCTTAATAAAAAGATTGAAACAAAGGATTCTAAAGTTGAACAACTTGAATTACAGCTTAAAGCTTTGAAAAAAAATACTTGCAAAGTTGAACATTGATTGGGGCATGAACAAAAACAATATCAAGAGGAGCGTTTTTTTAGCAATAGTTTCGGTTTTAATGGTGTGTCGTGGCACCGCTCAGAATATGATTCCCTCCAGCAACTGGGAAGAAGGCACTACGGAGGATTTACCGAATTATAATGGAATTGGTAATGCTGGAGAAAATATGATTGAAATAGGGACCAATCCGTTTGGCTTGGAGGCTTTGCTATGGAGGGTGGTACCTTCATCAACCAACATTTTGCGGGGTATGGGCAGTAGGCAATTATCAACCGAAATTAGTAATCTAAGGGATTATCGTTTTAGTGTATGGGTAAAGGTGTTAAACGACGACAACGCTCGTTTGATAAGTTATCTCAAGGGCACCACAACTGATAATTCTGATTTCATAAATAGTACGGGTACGAAAATTGGTCGGGATTACTATTTCCGTTCCGGAGGGAATATACCCGGAAATGGAAATTGGATTTTAATGGTGGGATTTGTCAAAGGAATAGGCTCTACTAAAGCGTACTCGGAACAAGGTTTTTATGATTTACAAGGAGATAAGATAAGTGACCTGGGTACCTCTCCTTTTTTTTTTAATACGGCTAGTCCCAATTTTCATGTTGTTTGTCAATTGAACAATAGAGGCGGTACCAGTGAGAATATGCTTTTTTTTGATCCAAGGTTCGAAGAAGTAGACGGTTCTGAACCTTCTATTTCCAACTTGGTTGATGGGAATACTACTTCACAAGGAGGAGGTCCTAGCGTTTGGTCCTCTAATACCAACGGCGTTCATTTTGACGCTGGCAACGTTGGTATCGGCACCACCGATCCTGGTGCGGATTGGAAACTGGCCGTAAACGGAAAAATCCGTGCCAAAGAAATAAAGGTAGAGACCGGTTGGGCCGATTATGTGTTCGAAAAGGACTATCCCTTGCCCTCGCTTACCGAAGTAGAAGCACATATCGCTAAAAAAGGGCATTTGATCAACATCCCATCTGCTGCAGAGGTAGAAACCAATGGAGTGGAGTTGGGTGAAATGAACAAATTGTTGCTGGAGAAGATCGAAGAGTTGACCCTTTATCTAATAGCTTCGGAAAAGAAAACGTTGGCCCTTCAAAAAGCAAATAAAAGCTTAAAAGAAGAACAGGAACGGATGAATATCGAATTACGGTTGTTGGCAAAACAATTAATAAGCAATAAAAAGGACAACTAATGAGGAATGAATTTCTAAGAAAAGGAATTGTTTTAGGGTGTTTTATTGTAACCGGTTTTGCTTTTGGACAACAGAACATGTTGGACCTTACTTCTTGGGTCGCAGGCACAGGGAATACGTTTGATGATGTTTTTAAGCGGGAAGGAGCAGAGTCCGAAAATGTTCGGGAGCCTGGTTTGGATCCTTTTGGGAATACCGCTATGGTATGGCGGGGAACTCCGGAGTCCGCTGGAGGCCGTCACGGCGGTTGGTATACCGCTAACATTGCCATTGACCATACCAAAAGTTATCGATTGACTGTTTGGGTCAAAAAAACGGGCTCTCAATCGGGAAATGCGCATTTCTCCTTTAATGTTTTTGGTAATGGGAATACCCAACAGAGCCTTAAACTAGATGGTACCGTAAAAAACAATCCCTTTTTTTTGAGGTCCGATCTACCCACTTTGGACACCTGGTATTTATTGGTCGGCTATGTTCATGGTAGTGGATATACGGGAACCCAAAAAACCGGAGGGGTATATAACGTACAAGGTGATAAGCTGGTCGAATTGGAAGATTTCAAGTTTACCACGGAGGCACTCTCTCTGCGCCATAGAATCCATTTGTATAGTGGGTCCATTGGCGAGAGCCAGTTTCACTACGGCCCTACGATTTTTGAACTAAACGACCAGGAGCCTTCAATAGCAGAGTTGCTCAACCCTGATACCGGTAGTGTGGGTCCAGCGGTGGTAGGAGGGAATACGGGCCCATGGTCCTCCAATACCAACGGCGTTCATTTTGACTCCGGCAACGTCGGTATCGGTACCGCCGATCCGGGGGCCGATTGGAAGCTTGCCGTAAACGGAAAGATCCGCGCCAAAGAAATAAAGGTAGAGACCGGTTGGGCCGATTATGTGTTCGAAAAAGACTATCCCCTGCCCACGCTTGACGAAGTAGGGGAACATATCGCTAAAAAAGGGCATTTGATCAATATCCCTTCCGCTGCCGAGGTAGAAACCAATGGAGTGGAGTTGGGTGAAATGAACAAACTGTTGCTGGAGAAGATCGAAGAGTTGACCCTTTACATTTTAAATCAAGAAGAACGGTTAAAACGACTTGAAAATATAGAAAAAAAGCACCTTAATAACAAGTAGCCCATGAAAGCAATGCCTAATAATAGCCTTTTAAAATTTCTTTTGGTAATCGGGTTTTGTGGATGTTCACCTCACCTTTTTGCCCAAAACCTCTTGGATTCCTCGGTATGGACACCGGGAACAGGTTCGGTAGGGATTTTTAATCAGTATGGAACCAATGACAATACCTTAAGGGAAAACGATACCGACCCTTACGGAAACGAAAGTTTGGTATGGAAAGCTGTTGGCCCGGTATCTAGCGCCAGTAAATCTGGAGGATGGGACAGCGAGAAAACTACGATACCGGACAATACAAAGGCATATCGGTACACGGTATGGGTTAAAAAAACGGGCAACCTGGATATTAACGGTTCCGGTAAAACTTCCTTTGGTTTGGGAGCACATTACAATGATTATGGAGGCTTCGCGGGAAAAAATATAGATGGTAGCCAACCCGCCAACTCCCATTTTTTTTATGGATTCTTACCGGAGCTGGACAAATGGTATTTAATGGTAGGGTTTATTCATGGTAAGGACAAACCGTTTAATTCCCCAATAGAAGGGGGTATTTATGATGCCACCACGGGAGATATGGTGATGCCCATGCAGCAAGAGTTCGTTTTTAGTCAAAACACCAACCGTATTTCCAGCAAGTTTTATTTGTATGGGGAATATTATGATGTTGGCAAACAATACTTCTGGAACCCATCCATCTATGAAACTACGGACCCCCAAATGCCATCCGTTTCTGAAATGCTGGCCCCAGCGATCGCAGCTGCCGCAGGTGGTGGCGGAGGGCTATGGTCCGCAAACACCAACGGTATCCACTACAACTCCGGCAATGTCGGCATCGGTACCGCCGATCCTGGGGCCGATTGGAAACTGGCCGTAAACGGGAAGATCCGCGCCAAAGAAATAAAGGTAGAGACCGGTTGGGCCGACTATGTTTTTGAAAAGGACTATCCCTTGCCCACGCTTGCCGAAGTAGAGGAACAGATTGCCAAAAAAGGGCACTTGATCAACATCCCCTCGGCCAAAGAAGTCGAGGCCGACGGTATCGAATTGGGGGAGATGAATCGGTTGTTATTGGAGAAGATTGAGGAATTGACGTTGTATACACTACAACAACAAAGGGAGCTTCAAAAGCTTAAGACAGCCGTGAAAAAATTAAGTAGCCGAGATGATTGTAACTCCCTTGGAAAAGAATCTAATACGAAATAAAGGGTCTTCCGATATTCCGAGAAACACAAATAACCTTTCAATCTTCATGCCGATTAATCGAAAAATTGAGTAAAATGAATAAAACAAAAAGATCTGGGAAGCATTTTTATTGGCTAATTTCAGTTTTTGCCCTAATGATCCACGGTGCCTATTCACAAGACATAGAGCCCCCAAAGGTACTACCACCCTCGCCGAACTCAGCGATCTTGGGAAAGTTTGGTGAAATACCGGTCGGAACCTATACAGGAATCCCAAATATTTCTATTCCGTTGTATACGATAGAGGATAAGGATCTTATAGTGCCGATTTCCCTTAATTATCATGCCGGGGGCCTAAAAGTCGAGGAACAATCAAGCTGGGTAGGTGCAGGATGGTCTTTACAGGCAGGGGGAACCATTACCCGTTCCATTCGTGGGCTTGACGATTTAGGCCCGGGAGGCTATTTGTCCGTTACCTTGCCCGATCAACTACCAGATCCGCAAAGAATATATGGCGGAGTGGAGGGCGGTGATAACAATAGTGTCGAGTACACCGAATTTGCCTACGGTATCAAAGATGGGGAACCGGACATGTTTCACTATTCGGTACCGGGGGCCTCTGGGAAGTTTGTACTTGAAAGCCAGGGAGGAGCGTTGGTTGGCAGAACCATACCATACTCGGATACCAAGATAAATATAAGTGGGCTTGATGGAGGAGGAAAGATCGCGGAAATCACCATAACAACCCCTAATGGGCATGTCTTTTTCTTTGATGAGTGGGAAGAGATGAGTTCTTATACCAGAACGGATTTCAGTTCTAATATTGGAGCGGGATCAAGGCCTTCCGGTCAATCGGGCAGTCTCAATGTTAGAAACTCCTGGTATCTTAAAAGCATCTCCTCCAGTACTTCCGCTGGCAACATTACCTTCGAGTATTCGGACAATTTCGGGCCTTTGCGCTATGAGATTTTTTCGGGCAGTACCGAGCATTTACTGATTTCCAGAGCGGGATGGGACCCTACGATTGCCCCTTGGGTGACCGACGGTTATGATAGTAAAGCAACGACAAACGTCACCTTGACGAATCCTAGGCGATTGGAAAAAATAAAGTTCGATAAAGGATCAGTGGTTTTTGTTCAGGGCGCTAACTATCGCTGTGATATAAACGGTGATAAATATCTTAAATCAATAATGGTCCTTGACAATGATGAAAAAGAGATTGAAAGACACGAATTCGAATACTTCTATGATCACTTTGTAAACTATGATGCGGATGATAGAAGCTGTTTGCCGAATAGCAGTCACGAAAGTCCCGGTAATCAAAGGCTTTTCCTGAAACAAATAACCGGCGGGAAGGGAAGCGTCTCCAAACCACCCTATTTTTTCCAATATGATTTTTCAGAATCTTTACCACATCGGTTTTCCCTTTCAAAGGATTATTGGGGACACTATAATGGCGCCATGAATTCCAGCCTTATGCCATACACCTATTTTCCGGTCTCGCCGCTTGCGGAAGACAATTCGGAACCTGCAATCTTGGGTGGCGGGGACCGTTCCCCATCCTTGAATTATACAAAGCTCGGCACCCTGAACAAGATTATCTATCCTACCGGTGGAAGCACCGAATTTCAATACGAATTGAATCAGGCCGCAAATAAGCCAGATTACTACAGAAGGAGCACAAATGCTCAAAACTCACTCGAGATCTTTCCACATCTCGAAAGTGTTGGAAATGAAAAATCCATCGAATTTGAAATAATGGATGTACTTAAGGGAGGTAGTTATCTGGATATTTCCGGGTATAATTTTCCCGCGGACGGGGAGGCCATCCCCGGGGAGTTGATCTTTGATTTACCGTTCATGATTTTTATAGATAAGATCGATGCTTCCGGTAACGTTATCGAAGATGATGTATTTATCGTGGATAAAGGAAATTACAGGCTTTGGGAAGGATTCGGCGGGGATCGGTCGATAAAAAAAATCAATAGGCCTTTTTTAACAAATGGTCGCTATCGATTGACACATTATATACATCCAAGTTTTAATCTTGATTATAGAAGCGAGGTCAACAAGTGGTATGAGTATGGGTTTATGGGAGGGCCGACAATAAACCATCCGTTACTCCCTTATAACGTGAGCAATAATCCAGAATTCATCTTCAATGATCTCATTCCTTATAGAATTGACGTGGCTTGGGACGAGTACATGAAATACGAAACCGATGATGTAGGGGGGTTAAGGGTTCATAAGGTTCTTGACCGTACCGATGAAAATAATGTTGCCAGGCAACGAGAGTTTCGATATACGGATGCCAATGGGGGGCCTTCGGGATATTTAACCTCGCTCCCCTTCAATTTACAAACCAAATTAGAGTTTATCAATGCTGTGACCACCACCCCTAGGGGAGATGAAACATTCAATCAATACACCAACCGGCTACTGGCTTTCTCAGGTACTTCGTTCGCACCACTTAATACCACGAACGGATCATGGGTCGGATACTCACAGGTCGAAGAACTTGAAGCAGGTAATGGAAAAACGGTACATAACTATACCAATCCCGATTCGCATCCCGATAGGCGTTCAAATGGTTCTTTGACCGAACCGGAATTTCCCTATCCGCCTGTCGATAGTCGTGACTGGCAGCGTGGTTTGAAAGAAAAAGACGCCATAATTAGAGGAGATGCAACCTTCGCCCGGACCATGCGTAACGTATATGAACATCTCGACGAAATAGGATCGCTACATTTCAAGAATTTTCAAGGAATCAAAATATCACCCTATATCGCACGAATCGATTACAACAACGGCAGCCGTACATCTAACCATTCTTTCAAAGGGGCCTATTTCAATACCTCGAGCGGTATTTCGCGCGTGACCGGTACAACCACTACGGTTAATGAGAATGCTGGAGAGGTGACCACTGCAAAAACCTATGCATATACCAATCCCAACCATTTACAGATAACATCGGAAGAATTCCTCGATAGTAAGAACAGGACCATAAAACAAGAGTTTCAGTATCCATTGGATTATGCTGCGGCTACGAGAGACGGTATTGTCGAGCGTATGATCGATAAGAACCTCATACATATGCCCATAGAAAAAGTCAGCTCTATCGATGGCGTACTTACAGGAAGTACGGCTACAAAGTTCGAACTGAAGGGCCAAGAAGATATTATTGTCCCAGAGACCCTTTATAGTATAAAGTTAAAGGGAATCGACCGAGATACCCAGTTTGAATTCTCGCCCGACGGAGTCGGTTTTTCTAGTTTTTACGAACCTCGTTTGTCACTTGTACATGATGATATCGGCAATATCACCGAGGTACGGAAAACTGCCGCAAGCCCAACCAGATACTTTTGGGGATATAATGATGCTTTTCCGGTCATTGAAGTCTCCAATTCTGAGGAGTCCATTGAAAGTTTACTCCAAAGTAGCTCAATCTTACCAACGGGGTATTCATCGCTTGAAGGCCTATTGGCCAGTTTAACCGATATAGCCACAAATCAAGCCCAAAAAGACCGATGGGAAGTTTTCAATACCAACTTAAGAAACAATATACAAGATCAAACATTGGTAACTACCTATACCTATAATCGGCTCATCGGGGTCACTAGCATGACCGACCCCCGGGGCTATACCATCTACTACGAATACGACGACCTGAACCGCCTAAAGGCCGTAAAGAATGCCGAGGGCAATCTGGTGACCGACTACGAATACAACTACAAAAACCAATAGACCGACCATGAAAAAGTTCTTTATACCTATTATTCTTTGCTTTTTGGGAACGACCCTATGGTCACAGGACGCCGTGGAGACCAGGCCCGAGACCGCGGGCGGTAGCTATATCCTTGAAAACGGGCAGTCCGACGACCTATTGGCGACGGATTCCATATTGTTGCGACCCACCTTATGGATCAAGGAAGGGGCTACCTTTACCGCCAGGATCGGCGAGAAGGAGATCGAGTTCGATCAGCCCGATTACGGGCCCATTTCCCTGAGCGATGAAAACTATATCCTGACCCGCAGTTACCAGGATCATATGACCTCATTCAATGCGGGCACCGCCAAGGAAGACGACGTGTTCGAGTCGGTCACCTATTTCGACGGCCTTGGCCGCCCCATGCAGCAGATCGCCATCAAGGGCGCGGGCACCGTCAAGGACCTGGTGACCCATATGGAATACGATGCCTACGGCCGTATGGAAAAGGAATACCTGCCCTACCGGGAAGACGATGCCGATCTGGGCACCTTTCGGACCGATGCCGAAGGCAATACCACGGCCTATTACAATACCAACTATCCCGATGATATGAACGGGGCCTATGAAAACCCCTTTTCTGAAAAGAAGTTCGAGCCCTCCCCCCTGAACCGGGTGGAGCAGCAAGGGGCCCCGGGCCACGATTGGCGTATCGGCGGGGGGCACGAGATCGACTTCGGGTACGCCACCAATACGGCCACGGAGGTGAAACGCTACGATGTTACCACCACCTTGACCGATGGCGTCTACGTACCGGTCCTGGCCACCGACGGCAACTATGCCACGGGGGAGCTCTACAAAAACGTCATCAAAGATGAGAACTGGACCAGCGGTACCGATCATACCACCGAAGAGTTTACCGATAAGAACGGGCGGGTGGTGCTGAAACGCACCTACAACGGCTCGGCCCATGATACCTACTACATCTACGACGATTTCGGGAACCTCACCTATGTGCTGAGCCCCAAGATGAACGGTGCCATCACCGCCATGGACGAGCTCGGCTACCAGTACCGCTACGACCACCGCAACCGTTTGGTGGAAAAGAAATTGCCCGGCAAGGGCTGGGAGTACATCGTATACAACAAGCTCGACCAGCCCGTGATGACCAAGGACAGTCAGAACGACTGGCTCTTCACCAAATATGACCGTCATGGCCGGGTGGCCTATACGGGCATGGTCAGCGGCGGCACCCGGCTTTCGCACCAGACCGCGGCCGATAACCATACCGGGAACCTCTGGGTCAGTGACGGGAGCACTACCATCGATGGTACCGTCATCGGATACAGCAACAGCGGCTACCCCAACAGTGGCTACAGCGAACTGCATACCATCAACTACTATGACAATTACAATACCGCTAGGGACGGGATTGCCAAACCGGCCGGTCCCATCTACGGGCAAGGAGTGGCCAACAACGTACAGGGCCTGCCCACGGTCAGCAAGGTACGGGTATTGGGGAAACCCCAATGGACCACCACACTCACCGCCTACGACGCCAAGGGCCGCGCCATCTATAACCTTAGCCAGAACAATTTTTTGGACACGGAAGATATCGTGGAGAGCGAGCTCGACTTTGCCGGTAAGGTGCTGCGCACCCGTACCAGCCACACCAGGGGCACGAATGCCCCCATCGCAACGGTGGACCTGTTCGACTACGACCACCAGGGCCGCTTAAAGCGCCAACGCCAGGAACTGGCGGGCAACACCGAACTGATCGCCCTGAACGCGTACGACGGCATCGGGCAATTGGTTAAGAAGGAGGTGGGGAACAGTACGGCCACGCCCTTGCAGGAAGTTGTATATGGCTACAACGTAAGGGGATGGCTCAAGACCATGAACGATGTGACCAATACCACTCCCGATAAATTGTTTAATTTTAGCCTCGCGTACAACGAAGGGCCGAACGCACTTTACAATGGTAACATTGCCCGTACCCAATGGCGCACAGATAATGTGGACAACAGTTTAAAAACATACGATTACCAATACGATGCCTTGAACCGCATTGCCCAGGGGGCCGACAATACCGGCTACTTTGATCTGGGCAGCGATGCAAAACCGATTACCTACGATAAGAATGGCAACATTCAAAAGTTGTTGCGACTCGGGCATGTAACCAATACACCTATCTTGGCCGATAATACCACCAATGACAATGATTACGGTACGATGGACGAGCTGACCTACACCTATAGCGGCAACCAGTTGCAATCGGTGACGGACAGCGGCGCGGGTACCGGCTTTATGGACGGGAACACTGCGGGTGCCGATTATGGTTACGACTATAACGGCAACATGACATCCGATGCCAATAAGGGGATAACCGATATCGAGTACAACCACCTGAACCTGCCGACCAAGGTAGCGATCAATGGCGGCACCATTGACTATGTATACGATGCCACGGGGGTAAAACTCAAGAAAGCCGTGAGCACGGGGACGACCACGGACTATGCTGGGAACTATATTTATGAAGGCCCTAACAGTGGCAGTGCTACCTTACAGTTCTTCAGCACACCTGAAGGCTATGTGGAGCCCAAGACCAATGGCGGCTACGACCATATTTATCAATACAAGGACCATTTAGGCAACGTGCGGCTATCCTATACCGATGCCGATGATAACGGCGATATAGACCCTGCAACGGAAATTGTAAAGGAATCGAACTACTATCCTTTCGGCCTCGAGCACAAGGGGTACAATAATATGGTCAACGGCGTTGAGAACAACTACTTCACCTATCAGGGCAAGGAACACGACAAATCGCTCGATCTCAACTGGCACGACTTCGGGGCAAGACAGTATGATGCCGCTATTGGCAGATGGATAAGTTCTGACCCGTTGGCCGAGGAATTTTATGAATGGTCGCCCTACAACGCCATGATGGACAACCCGATAAAGTATATCGATCCCGACGGGATGGCTCCATATGACTGGTTTAAAGGTGAAAATGGAAATATTGTTTGGTTTGATAACGATTCAGAATCTTTTACAAATGATAGCGGCGAATGGACGAATGTTGGCAGCAATGAGAGCGAGGTGAAAGAAACTTTAGGTATACCGAGTGATCAGAATATACAATATACGACTGGTTCAGGTTTAATGTTTGGAGGGGATCCTTCCCAATCCGTAGGTTCTGGGGCAGTTGCCTTGGTCACTGCTGGATTTGGAACAGGAGTAGTCACAAACACTGCTGATGTAAGCTATTCTTTAAATATAGAAGGAAAAGGGGAGTTCGGTCAGTTACAAGATGGGGTAAGTGAGGTTACAGGAGTTAATATTGAAATGACCTTAAGTTCAGAGATAAGCCTTCCCGGTGTTGAAATGGTTAATATTGTTGGAGATTTTAGTCTAAGTCGAAGTACGCCGAGCGGAAACCAAAGAACTAATATTAGTAGCCCTTTTGTTGAATCCGGACCAATGCTTGGATCACAGGGAAGGACTATAGCATCATCAAAAGCTACTATAAACATGAGTGTAGGGGAACTTCATAGAAAGTCTCGGAACAATGTGACAGGAGTGCCAAGTTTAAATTTTGACATAGATGCTTATTCAGGTTATACGAATAAGGGTACACCAGGTAGCGGAATTAAAGGAATTTTAAACATTAGCAACTAGCCATATGAAAAAACACATTGTTTTATTTTTATTAATTGTCTTGACCTTTAGTTTGCAGTTTTGTAAAAGCCAAACAAAGGAAACGGTTGACTGTAATGTTTTTAACGCAAAATATATTGAGTATGCTTTAAAGGGCGTAAAGGACTCTGCTTTGTTAAGCATTAATAACGCCATTAATTGCGACCCTAAAAATAAATTTTATCATTCTGCGAAAGTTAACTTTTTAATAGATCAAGGTCAATGGACAGAAGCCTTATTAGCAACAGAACAAATTGATGCTAAAGATGATTATACGCTCAATTTGTTGAATGGCGTACTACTTTTAAGAGCAAAGAAAGAAAACGCCGATATTGAATTAAAAAAAACATTTGATAGCCTTAAGCAAGATGCAGACTATAGTTCCGATGAGATTAATAAAAACATATATCTTATTGCATTATATAATTACTTTGTAAACAAGGATGTTGGGCTTCAAGAATTATCTAAGCTTAGAGAAAAACGTAAGGGTAAAGCTTCAAATGACATGATTGATTTTTTAGAAAACAATATATCCAATTTATCAAAGGAGGAAGTGCTTTATAAGTTTTTTAATATTCGATAGCAGGTTTAAAACCACCTATTATCTAAAGTTTTTAAATGAAGTGATTTTTTAGGGTAAAAAATAAAAATAGAAGAAACCATCCTACGGGATGGTTTTTTTATGCGTATGCCTTTTTAGCCTTGAAGTCCCGAAGGAACGCATCTATGGTGAGCAACAGGGCTTCCCGTTCCTTCTGCGGCAGTCCGTTGATGTCATTGAGGCGTTTGAGCATGGCGGGGTCTTGCAGCGCATCGGCATCGCCCGTCTCGCCCAAGAGGTAGCCCACGGTGGTGTCTAGGACATCGGCCATTTTAACGACCACATCGATGGACGGCCTCACTTCATCCCGCTCGTACTTACCGATGGCCGAATGGTGCGCCTCGATAAGCTTCGCCAGTTCGTTCTGCGAAATCTTCCTTGCTTCCCTGCGCTCCCTTAATTTTTTGCCGAAACTCTGCATAACCTCTAAAATATGGTATCAAAAACGCCTATTTGCGCCTTATGGGCAAATATATTGCGAATAAATTACACTTTGAAATAAATAATTAGTTGCAAGAACCATAAGATTTTATAGATTTGTACCAAATAATCGCAGCTAAATATTTTTACGATGCTCGACACATCCAACCCGAACCATTACCATTTTACCGCCCGACACCTTGAAATCACCGTTCTGGGCGGGGTAAGGCTCAACAAACTGGACAGCCTTCGGGTAACGCTCTCCATCAACAAGACGGACAGCAGCGAAAAGCTGCGGCACAACATCGACCTGTACAACAACAACCAAGTAGAAAAACTGGTGCGCAAGGTAGCCGAACGCTTGGAAACGGGAACCAGTATCACCCGAAGGGCGTTACAGGAACTTACCGACCGATTGGAAACCCATAGGCTAAAGGAATTGGAAGCCTTGGACAGCGAACCGATGGCAAGGGAACTCACCCCCACAGAGCTGCGGGCCGCAGAGGCATTTTTAAAAAAGAAAGACCTGCTTGCCCGAACCAACGAACTGATAGGGCAAAGTGGCGTAATCGGGGAACATACCAACCGTCTTTTAATGTATATCATCTTTACCAGTAGAAAGAGTAACAACCCTTTGCATTGTATCAGCTTGGGAAGTAGCGGCGTTGGCAAGACACACCTGCAATCAAAGGTGGGCGAACTGATACCGGAAACCGACATCGTGGACATGACGGTACTCTCGGAAAACGCCTTTTACTACTTCAACCGTACCGAACTGCGCAACAAACTGATTTTGATAGAGGACTTGGACGGTGCGGAAGCGGCTTTGTATCCGCTTCGGGAACTACAGAGCAAGCGCAGCATTACCAAACGGGTGAGCCACAAGGACAGGAACGGCAATACCAAGACCATAAAACTCACCGTGGAAGGCCCCGTATCGGTAGCGGGATGTACCACACAGGAAAGTATTTACGAGGACAACAGCAACCGTAGTTTTTTGCTGTACATAGACGAGAGCGAGGCGCAGGACGAACGTATCATGCAATACCAACGGGCCGTGTCGGCCGGACAGGCAAATGAACAAGAGCAATTAAAAGCTGCGGAGCTTCTCCGCAATGTTCAGATGTTGCTAAGGCCCATCAAAGTGATAAACCCGTATGCCATGCACTTGGCCCTGCCCAAAAGCGTGTTCAAACCGAGAAGGACGAACGCCCATTACCTACAGTTTATCGAGGCCATCACCTTTTATAAACAGATGCAACGTGAAAAGCGATACGACAAGGCCACGGGCGAGGAATATATAGAAACGGAAATCGAGGACATACAAGAGGCCAATGAACTGATCACCGAAGTGCTGTTGCGCAAAAGCGACATCCTGAACGGGGCTTGCCGCCAGTTCTTCGAACTGCTCAAAGCCTACCTAAAGGCCAACGGGGAAAGCACTTTTACAAATGCCGAGATCCGTAGGGCGTTGCGCATCCATCCAAGTAACCAAAAGCGGTACATGCTGCAACTCGGACAGGCGGGACTGGTACGCAAGGCCAAGGGCAACAAGCGCAACGGCTATCTGTACGAGGTGGTCAGTTATGACGAATACCAAAACACCCAAACCAAGATACGTCGGTTGCTCGACGATATCGTAACCCGATTACAAGGCAAACGGGACGTAGTGGTTCAAAGTAGTCCATAACGGTCCGATGCACAAAATGAACCATTAACGCTACTGTAAACCAAACCTTTGACCAAGTAGTTCACCCAAACCCGAAAAAGGTATGCCCGTAAGAAAAGAAAATGAAGAAACTGAAATTACATAACGAAGGCTTTAGGAAACTGGTAACCTCTTTTAGGGAGTGGCTGGACGTGTTGGGCTATGCCGAAAGTACGGTGTACTATCTGCCCAACCACTTACAGGAGTTTTTTTATTACGCAGAGCAACGGGGCATCCGACACTTGGACGGAATCACCACAAGAACGATAAGTGAATATTACGAAACCCTGCAACGGCGAAGTAACGAACGGCGCAGCGGGGCATTGAGCAAGGCGTACCTGAACAAGCACCAACAGGCGTTGAAAAAGTTCAGGGACTATCTGCGACAACACGGGAACAACCGTTTTACCATCCACTTGAAAGCGGAACGGAACCCCACCGAGGAAAAGACCAACATCCCGACCCAAGCCGAGATCAAGGAACTTTTTATGGCGACAGGTTATAGCCATGACGACGAACATTACAGGTTGCGGGACAAGGCCATACTAACGGTACTGTACAGTTGCGGCCTACGAAGGAACGAAGCGGTACACCTTGATGTAAGCGATGTGCTTTTTGACAGGGAACGGCTCTACGTGCGCAAGGGCAAGAACTATAAGGAACGTTTTGTACCGCTGAACGGTTACAACCTTCGGATACTGGAAGATTACATTTTTGAAGGCCGTCCTGAGTTCACCGACAGCCACATGGGCGAAGCCCTTTTGGTCAGCAGATTGGGCAGAAGGTTGGACGGGACAAGCATTGCCCTACGGTTAAAGGCCATCGTTGCCGCTTCGGAAAACCGTACCATCATAGCCAAAGGGATTACCCCGCATACCCTGCGTCACAGTATCGCCACCCATCTGCTTCAACGGGGCGTACCCTTGGAGAGCATCAAGACCTTTTTGGGGCATGCCTCGTTGGAAAGCACACAGCTATATACCCATCTGTTAAAGACATTGGAACATGAAAACGTATAAGGAATATCTGCAACAACATAACTATAGCCCCATTAGCATCAAGGGAAACCTACGGTTGCTAAAGCACTTTGAAAAGTGGTGCAAGCGAAACGGAACCACAGCCGAAACCATCGATTACAAAACCTGCTTGAAATACGTAAGGCACCTTACCCGAAAGGGCAACAAAAAAAAGACCGTCAACCACAAATTAAGGCGTATCAAGACCTATCTGGACTATCTGATCGAAGAAGGGAACCGTAGTAACAACCCGCTTGCCGATATACGGGTCAAGGGCGAAAAACGGAGCATCCATTACGACCTGTTGGAATCCGAGGAACTGGAAGACCTGTACTACTCTTTTGAAACCACGGGCAAACAGGAAATCTACCACACCTATACCGCCAAACGGGACAAGATCATTGTAGGTTTTATGGTCTATCAAGGCTTGCATGCCAAAGACCTGAAACACCTACGGTTGGAAAACCTAAAGCTCAATAAGGGCAAACTGTACGTGTCGGGCAGCCGTAGGAGCAACGGACGTGAACTGGAACTAAGACCGTGGCAGATCATGGAACTCGCCGAATACCTAAGCGACATCAGGGACAAACTGATGGAGCGCACCCAAGACAGCGATCATCTGTTCCCCTATGGCGATAGGTTCATCTTTGTACATACCATCATAAAAAAACTGAAAAAGTACAACCAAAAGGTCATAAGTGCCAAGCAGATACGGGCATCTGTGATCACCTTGTGGTTGGGGCAATACAATCTTAGAAAAACACAATACTTGGCGGGACACCGTTACATCAGTTCCACCGAAAGGTATTTGCAGGACGATCTGGAAAACCTACACGAAATCGTGAACAACTTCCATCCCATTAACTAAAAAAGATATGCAATGATATACATCAGAAGTCCATAAAAGAACAATACACATTTATTCCTTAAAAGTATAACACAGATAACAACAAAGTGTATTTTTACAAAATCCCACTACGCTTACAGGTAAAGGAAACTCCTGTACTGCCGTTATACGCAGAAGGAAAGCTACGGTGGGTATTTTTAACCCTTAAAGTATAACAACATGAATCTACAAGAATTTACCGAAAGGTACGTACATACGCTGTACCAAGACCCGGACACCAAGGAAAATTATATCAAACTTGCCATTGCAGACCTTAGCGAACTAGGCTATATGCAACAGGCGTTGTTAAATGGAATCGCTATGCTCACACAATTGGACGACGACCAAAGGAAAGAGGCCGAACATAGCATGTACTGGCTGTGTCGGATATTATTGGCAGGCTATCCACAGGAAGAACTGGACGGACTGGCCGAATGGCTCAAACATTGAACACATCGGGGGCGGTCGCTGGCCGTCCCCTTAAAACAGTAAAAACAATGGAACGGAAGTTGTATCTTTATAAAAGCATAAACAAAAGCAACAAAAAAATGAACCTTAAGAATGCCTTGGACAAATATGTGAGCGTATCCCCCGATATTTTGGGTGGCACCCCTGTGTTCAAGGGTACGAGGGTTCCGATAAAGATCTTGTTCGATTATCTACAGGGCGGCGACAACATACAGGAGTTCTTGGAGAACTACCCTACGGTAAAGAAGAACTTTGCCCAAAAAGTGTTGGAACTGCTATCCGTTTACCTTACCGAAATCGAAATGGACAATGGTACTGCTGCTTGACGAGAACATCCCGAGGAAACTCAAATACCGATTCAGCGAGGCACATGAAGTGTTGACCGTACCCGAAATGGGATGGAGCGGCATCAAGAACGGCGACCTCTTGCAAAAGATGGAGCAAAAGGGAATGACCCTGCTGTTGAGCGTGGACAAGAACATGAGCCACCAACAGAACCTTGAAAAGTACGGTGTAAGCCTTTTGGTGATCGATGCCGTCGATACCCGCTATGATACCCTGTTGCCCTTCGTCGCCAAAGTAGAAAAGGTCTTGGAAGGTGAAACCGCTCCCGGACTCATCATCATCGAATAGTCAACGGGCGGTAATAAGGTGTTCGCTGCGCCCCTCTGTGCACAACTTTTTTACGTCCTGCGTCCTTAAAAAAAGCTTGCGCCGCCACCGCTTGGCTACGCTCACCCGTGGCTTTACTGTCTTTGTCCGTGTCACGGTTTTTATGCAAAAACCCCGCCACGAAAAATCCATCGCCACTTCATTGGGCTCAGCCGCTAATGCCTCGACCTACTGCGGGTCTTTGGGAAAAAGTAGTTTAAGGGGAATCGGAACCAAAGACCCTTGTGGCGCATCTGTGGCAATGCGTGGCTTGCCGTTACAGCTGCGTCGGCCTCGGCGCTTCGCTATGGCTGCGCCTTTATAGCGCTCAAACGCCGCAGGGCTTGGAAAAGGCATCTAACAGCACTTTTTAAGGGACGATATTACAATACAGTACATGCCGAATCCCTCGGTAGAAGGCTTCCCTAGCGTTGCGGGACGCTCCGTGGCCGCTTGGCCATCATTTTAAAAAAGACCGATTCCCTGCGCACCACCAGCCTCTAAATCGTTCTTCTTTAAAATGTTCTACCCGACTTTCTTTAACGTTACAACAATAGTCAATAAAGTCTCTTTTATGGTTCCTTTAGGTTGACCATGCTCTAAGTTGAAACCATAATTTTCATCACGGGTGTGGTCATCTATGTTCTTTACATAAATGTCAACAACCTCATATTCCTCGTCATCGAAGGCGTTGATTTTATTGCCAATCTTTAACTCGTTAACAGGCACCACTTCTTTCAGTACTTCGATATCCGTTGTCACAAAATTTAAGTCGGCATCCTGTTGGTTGAATACGAACTTCACATAGTTGTTCAAATCTGCTATTCTCATAGTTCTTGTTTTAACGGCAATATTACGGCGTAATCTATTCATGGGAAAAAACCTTAATTTTTTTATGACGTTTTAAAAGTTGGCGGAAGGGGTTGGCCGATGCGGATGAGTTCCGACAGCTTTTAAAATGATACCTTCTTCACAAACTTGTTCAAAAAAGCGTCGGCAGCGTGGGTGCAGGGAGTATTTTACATAAAACCGGTTATAACTACGGCATTGGCGGTGCGAGCAAGTATTATAACCTGTTTTATGTAACATACCGAGGCAAAGGGAGCAGGGAAAACATAGGGGCTTTTTATGCAATAAAAAACTGGGTTTGCCCTGCGGGGGCCTAACGGGAAAAAAGCCTATCTTTAAGCTACGTTCTTTAAAATAAAACCGGAAATTTATTGGGCAACCCGTGAAAGGTGGGCCGGCACGCAAAAAAACGCATAAACGTCTATCCTTTCGGCCTCGAGCACAAGGGGTACAATAATATGGTCAACGGCGTTGAGAACAACTACTTCACCTATCAGGGCAAGGAACACGACAAATCGCTCGATCTCAACTGGCACGACTTCGGGGCAAGACAGTATGATGCCGCTATTGGCAGATGGATAAGTTCTGACCCGTTGGCCGAGGAATTTTATGAATGGTCGCCCTACAACGCCATGATGGACAACCCGATAAAGTATATCGATCCCGACGGGATGGCTCCATATGACTGGTTTAAAGGTGAAAATGGAAATATTGTTTGGTTTGATAACGATTCAGAATCTTTTACAAATGATAGCGGCGAATGGACGAATGTTGGCAGCAATGAGAGCGAGGTGAAAGAAACTTTAGGTATACCGAGTGATCAGAATATACAATATACGACTGGTTCAGGTTTAATGTTTGGAGGGGATCCTTCCCAATCCGTAGGTTCTGGGGCAGTTGCCTTGGTCACTGCTGGATTTGGAACAGGAGTAGTCACAAACACTGCTGATGTAAGCTATTCTTTAAATATAGAAGGAAAAGGGGAGTTCGGTCAGTTACAAGATGGGGTAAGTGAGGTTACAGGAGTTAATATTGAAATGACCTTAAGTTCAGAGATAAGCCTTCCCGGTGTTGAAATGGTTAATATTGTTGGAGATTTTAGTCTAAGTCGAAGTACGCCGAGCGGAAACCAAAGAACTAATATTAGTAGCCCTTTTGTTGAATCCGGACCAATGCTTGGATCACAGGGAAGGACTATAGCATCATCAAAAGCTACTATAAACATGAGTGTAGGGGAACTTCATAGAAAGTCTCGGAACAATGTGACAGGAGTGCCAAGTTTAAATTTTGACATAGATGCTTATTCAGGTTATACGAATAAGGGTACACCAGGTAGCGGAATTAAAGGAATTTTAAACATTAGCAACTAGCCATATGAAAAAACACATTGTTTTATTTTTATTAATTGTCTTGACCTTTAGTTTGCAGTTTTGTAAAAGCCAAACAAAGGAAACGGTTGACTGTAATGTTTTTAACGCAAAATATATTGAGTATGCTTTAAAGGGCGTAAAGGACTCTGCTTTGTTAAGCATTAATAACGCCATTAATTGCGACCCTAAAAATAAATTTTATCATTCTGCGAAAGTTAACTTTTTAATAGATCAAGGTCAATGGACAGAAGCCTTATTAGCAACAGAACAAATTGATGCTAAAGATGATTATACGCTCAATTTGTTGAATGGCGTACTACTTTTAAGAGCAAAGAAAGAAAACGCCGATATTGAATTAAAAAAAACATTTGATAGCCTTAAGCAAGATGCAGACTATAGTTCCGATGAGATTAATAAAAACATATATCTTATTGCATTATATAATTACTTTGTAAACAAGGATGTTGGGCTTCAAGAATTATCTAAGCTTAGAGAAAAACGTAAGGGTAAAGCTTCAAATGACATGATTGATTTTTTAGAAAACAATATATCCAATTTATCAAAGGAGGAAGTGCTTTATAAGTTTTTTAATATTCGATAGCAGGTTTAAAACCACCTATTATCTAAAGTTTTTAAATGAAGTGATTTTTTAGGGTAAAAAATAAAAATAGAAGAAACCATCCTACGGGATGGTTTTTTTATGCGTATGCCTTTTTAGCCTTGAAGTCCCGAAGGAACGCATCTATGGTGAGCAACAGGGCTTCCCGTTCCTTCTGCGGCAGTCCGTTGATGTCATTGAGGCGTTTGAGCATGGCGGGGTCTTGCAGCGCATCGGCATCGCCCGTCTCGCCCAAGAGGTAGCCCACGGTGGTGTCTAGGACATCGGCCATTTTAACGACCACATCGATGGACGGCCTCACTTCATCCCGCTCGTACTTACCGATGGCCGAATGGTGCGCCTCGATAAGCTTCGCCAGTTCGTTCTGCGAAATCTTCCTTGCTTCCCTGCGCTCCCTTAATTTTTTGCCGAAACTCTGCATAACCTCTAAAATATGGTATCAAAAACGCCTATTTGCGCCTTATGGGCAAATATATTGCGAATAAATTACACTTTGAAATAAATAATTAGTTGCAAGAACCATAAGATTTTATAGATTTGTACCAAATAATCGCAGCTAAATATTTTTACGATGCTCGACACATCCAACCCGAACCATTACCATTTTACCGCCCGACACCTTGAAATCACCGTTCTGGGCGGGGTAAGGCTCAACAAACTGGACAGCCTTCGGGTAACGCTCTCCATCAACAAGACGGACAGCAGCGAAAAGCTGCGGCACAACATCGACCTGTACAACAACAACCAAGTAGAAAAACTGGTGCGCAAGGTAGCCGAACGCTTGGAAACGGGAACCAGTATCACCCGAAGGGCGTTACAGGAACTTACCGACCGATTGGAAACCCATAGGCTAAAGGAATTGGAAGCCTTGGACAGCGAACCGATGGCAAGGGAACTCACCCCCACAGAGCTGCGGGCCGCAGAGGCATTTTTAAAAAAGAAAGACCTGCTTGCCCGAACCAACGAACTGATAGGGCAAAGTGGCGTAATCGGGGAACATACCAACCGTCTTTTAATGTATATCATCTTTACCAGTAGAAAGAGTAACAACCCTTTGCATTGTATCAGCTTGGGAAGTAGCGGCGTTGGCAAGACACACCTGCAATCAAAGGTGGGCGAACTGATACCGGAAACCGACATCGTGGACATGACGGTACTCTCGGAAAACGCCTTTTACTACTTCAACCGTACCGAACTGCGCAACAAACTGATTTTGATAGAGGACTTGGACGGTGCGGAAGCGGCTTTGTATCCGCTTCGGGAACTACAGAGCAAGCGCAGCATTACCAAACGGGTGAGCCACAAGGACAGGAACGGCAATACCAAGACCATAAAACTCACCGTGGAAGGCCCCGTATCGGTAGCGGGATGTACCACACAGGAAAGTATTTACGAGGACAACAGCAACCGTAGTTTTTTGCTGTACATAGACGAGAGCGAGGCGCAGGACGAACGTATCATGCAATACCAACGGGCCGTGTCGGCCGGACAGGCAAATGAACAAGAGCAATTAAAAGCTGCGGAGCTTCTCCGCAATGTTCAGATGTTGCTAAGGCCCATCAAAGTGATAAACCCGTATGCCATGCACTTGGCCCTGCCCAAAAGCGTGTTCAAACCGAGAAGGACGAACGCCCATTACCTACAGTTTATCGAGGCCATCACCTTTTATAAACAGATGCAACGTGAAAAGCGATACGACAAGGCCACGGGCGAGGAATATATAGAAACGGAAATCGAGGACATACAAGAGGCCAATGAACTGATCACCGAAGTGCTGTTGCGCAAAAGCGACATCCTGAACGGGGCTTGCCGCCAGTTCTTCGAACTGCTCAAAGCCTACCTAAAGGCCAACGGGGAAAGCACTTTTACAAATGCCGAGATCCGTAGGGCGTTGCGCATCCATCCAAGTAACCAAAAGCGGTACATGCTGCAACTCGGACAGGCGGGACTGGTACGCAAGGCCAAGGGCAACAAGCGCAACGGCTATCTGTACGAGGTGGTCAGTTATGACGAATACCAAAACACCCAAACCAAGATACGTCGGTTGCTCGACGATATCGTAACCCGATTACAAGGCAAACGGGACGTAGTGGTTCAAAGTAGTCCATAACGGTCCGATGCACAAAATGAACCATTAACGCTACTGTAAACCAAACCTTTGACCAAGTAGTTCACCCAAACCCGAAAAAGGTATGCCCGTAAGAAAAGAAAATGAAGAAACTGAAATTACATAACGAAGGCTTTAGGAAACTGGTAACCTCTTTTAGGGAGTGGCTGGACGTGTTGGGCTATGCCGAAAGTACGGTGTACTATCTGCCCAACCACTTACAGGAGTTTTTTTATTACGCAGAGCAACGGGGCATCCGACACTTGGACGGAATCACCACAAGAACGATAAGTGAATATTACGAAACCCTGCAACGGCGAAGTAACGAACGGCGCAGCGGGGCATTGAGCAAGGCGTACCTGAACAAGCACCAACAGGCGTTGAAAAAGTTCAGGGACTATCTGCGACAACACGGGAACAACCGTTTTACCATCCACTTGAAAGCGGAACGGAACCCCACCGAGGAAAAGACCAACATCCCGACCCAAGCCGAGATCAAGGAACTTTTTATGGCGACAGGTTATAGCCATGACGACGAACATTACAGGTTGCGGGACAAGGCCATACTAACGGTACTGTACAGTTGCGGCCTACGAAGGAACGAAGCGGTACACCTTGATGTAAGCGATGTGCTTTTTGACAGGGAACGGCTCTACGTGCGCAAGGGCAAGAACTATAAGGAACGTTTTGTACCGCTGAACGGTTACAACCTTCGGATACTGGAAGATTACATTTTTGAAGGCCGTCCTGAGTTCACCGACAGCCACATGGGCGAAGCCCTTTTGGTCAGCAGATTGGGCAGAAGGTTGGACGGGACAAGCATTGCCCTACGGTTAAAGGCCATCGTTGCCGCTTCGGAAAACCGTACCATCATAGCCAAAGGGATTACCCCGCATACCCTGCGTCACAGTATCGCCACCCATCTGCTTCAACGGGGCGTACCCTTGGAGAGCATCAAGACCTTTTTGGGGCATGCCTCGTTGGAAAGCACACAGCTATATACCCATCTGTTAAAGACATTGGAACATGAAAACGTATAAGGAATATCTGCAACAACATAACTATAGCCCCATTAGCATCAAGGGAAACCTACGGTTGCTAAAGCACTTTGAAAAGTGGTGCAAGCGAAACGGAACCACAGCCGAAACCATCGATTACAAAACCTGCTTGAAATACGTAAGGCACCTTACCCGAAAGGGCAACAAAAAAAAGACCGTCAACCACAAATTAAGGCGTATCAAGACCTATCTGGACTATCTGATCGAAGAAGGGAACCGTAGTAACAACCCGCTTGCCGATATACGGGTCAAGGGCGAAAAACGGAGCATCCATTACGACCTGTTGGAATCCGAGGAACTGGAAGACCTGTACTACTCTTTTGAAACCACGGGCAAACAGGAAATCTACCACACCTATACCGCCAAACGGGACAAGATCATTGTAGGTTTTATGGTCTATCAAGGCTTGCATGCCAAAGACCTGAAACACCTACGGTTGGAAAACCTAAAGCTCAATAAGGGCAAACTGTACGTGTCGGGCAGCCGTAGGAGCAACGGACGTGAACTGGAACTAAGACCGTGGCAGATCATGGAACTCGCCGAATACCTAAGCGACATCAGGGACAAACTGATGGAGCGCACCCAAGACAGCGATCATCTGTTCCCCTATGGCGATAGGTTCATCTTTGTACATACCATCATAAAAAAACTGAAAAAGTACAACCAAAAGGTCATAAGTGCCAAGCAGATACGGGCATCTGTGATCACCTTGTGGTTGGGGCAATACAATCTTAGAAAAACACAATACTTGGCGGGACACCGTTACATCAGTTCCACCGAAAGGTATTTGCAGGACGATCTGGAAAACCTACACGAAATCGTGAACAACTTCCATCCCATTAACTAAAAAAGATATGCAATGATATACATCAGAAGTCCATAAAAGAACAATACACATTTATTCCTTAAAAGTATAACACAGATAACAACAAAGTGTATTTTTACAAAATCCCACTACGCTTACAGGTAAAGGAAACTCCTGTACTGCCGTTATACGCAGAAGGAAAGCTACGGTGGGTATTTTTAACCCTTAAAGTATAACAACATGAATCTACAAGAATTTACCGAAAGGTACGTACATACGCTGTACCAAGACCCGGACACCAAGGAAAATTATATCAAACTTGCCATTGCAGACCTTAGCGAACTAGGCTATATGCAACAGGCGTTGTTAAATGGAATCGCTATGCTCACACAATTGGACGACGACCAAAGGAAAGAGGCCGAACATAGCATGTACTGGCTGTGTCGGATATTATTGGCAGGCTATCCACAGGAAGAACTGGACGGACTGGCCGAATGGCTCAAACATTGAACACATCGGGGGCGGTCGCTGGCCGTCCCCTTAAAACAGTAAAAACAATGGAACGGAAGTTGTATCTTTATAAAAGCATAAACAAAAGCAACAAAAAAATGAACCTTAAGAATGCCTTGGACAAATATGTGAGCGTATCCCCCGATATTTTGGGTGGCACCCCTGTGTTCAAGGGTACGAGGGTTCCGATAAAGATCTTGTTCGATTATCTACAGGGCGGCGACAACATACAGGAGTTCTTGGAGAACTACCCTACGGTAAAGAAGAACTTTGCCCAAAAAGTGTTGGAACTGCTATCCGTTTACCTTACCGAAATCGAAATGGACAATGGTACTGCTGCTTGACGAGAACATCCCGAGGAAACTCAAATACCGATTCAGCGAGGCACATGAAGTGTTGACCGTACCCGAAATGGGATGGAGCGGCATCAAGAACGGCGACCTCTTGCAAAAGATGGAGCAAAAGGGAATGACCCTGCTGTTGAGCGTGGACAAGAACATGAGCCACCAACAGAACCTTGAAAAGTACGGTGTAAGCCTTTTGGTGATCGATGCCGTCGATACCCGCTATGATACCCTGTTGCCCTTCGTCGCCAAAGTAGAAAAGGTCTTGGAAGGTGAAACCGCTCCCGGACTCATCATCATCGAATAGTCAACGGGCGGTAATAAGGTGTTCGCTGCGCCCCTCTGTGCACAACTTTTTTACGTCCTGCGTCCTTAAAAAAAGCTTGCGCCGCCACCGCTTGGCTACGCTCACCCGTGGCTTTACTGTCTTTGTCCGTGTCACGGTTTTTATGCAAAAACCCCGCCACGAAAAATCCATCGCCACTTCATTGGGCTCAGCCGCTAATGCCTCGACCTACTGCGGGTCTTTGGGAAAAAGTAGTTTAAGGGGAATCGGAACCAAAGACCCTTGTGGCGCATCTGTGGCAATGCGTGGCTTGCCGTTACAGCTGCGTCGGCCTCGGCGCTTCGCTATGGCTGCGCCTTTATAGCGCTCAAACGCCGCAGGGCTTGGAAAAGGCATCTAACAGCACTTTTTAAGGGACGATATTACAATACAGTACATGCCGAATCCCTCGGTAGAAGGCTTCCCTAGCGTTGCGGGACGCTCCGTGGCCGCTTGGCCATCATTTTAAAAAAGACCGATTCCCTGCGCACCACCAGCCTCTAAATCGTTCTTCTTTAAAATGTTCTACCCGACTTTCTTTAACGTTACAACAATAGTCAATAAAGTCTCTTTTATGGTTCCTTTAGGTTGACCATGCTCTAAGTTGAAACCATAATTTTCATCACGGGTGTGGTCATCTATGTTCTTTACATAAATGTCAACAACCTCATATTCCTCGTCATCGAAGGCGTTGATTTTATTGCCAATCTTTAACTCGTTAACAGGCACCACTTCTTTCAGTACTTCGATATCCGTTGTCACAAAATTTAAGTCGGCATCCTGTTGGTTGAATACGAACTTCACATAGTTGTTCAAATCTGCTATTCTCATAGTTCTTGTTTTAACGGCAATATTACGGCGTAATCTATTCATGGGAAAAAACCTTAATTTTTTTATGACGTTTTAAAAGTTGGCGGAAGGGGTTGGCCGATGCGGATGAGTTCCGACAGCTTTTAAAATGATACCTTCTTCACAAACTTGTTCAAAAAAGCGTCGGCAGCGTGGGTGCAGGGAGTATTTTACATAAAACCGGTTATAACTACGGCATTGGCGGTGCGAGCAAGTATTATAACCTGTTTTATGTAACATACCGAGGCAAAGGGAGCAGGGAAAACATAGGGGCTTTTTATGCAATAAAAAACTGGGTTTGCCCTGCGGGGGCCTAACGGGAAAAAAGCCTATCTTTAAGCTACGTTCTTTAAAATAAAACCGGAAATTTATTGGGCAACCCGTGAAAGGTGGGCCGGCACGCAAAAAAACGCATAAACGTCTATCCTTTCGGCCTCGAGCACAAGGGGTACAATGGAAATATCAACGGAGTGGAGAACGACTACAAGCAATTCCAAGGTCAGGAATGGACGGAGGATCTGGGGCTCAATATACATGAGTGGAAATATAGAATAAGTGATCCTGCAATCGGAAGGTTCTGGCAGGTGGATCCGTTGGCGGAGGATTACAGTTACCAATCTCCCTATAACTTCTCCGAGAACAGGGTTATCGATTCTAGAGAGCTTGAAGGCCTGGAAAGGATTTATGCAGCAGATGGTAAGTTTATTGGTCAAGTTGGGGATAATCAAGATATTAGAGTGATGCACAATACCGATGGTGCTGATTCAGCCCAAAGACTTGTGAATACAGCAAATAATACAGAACTTTCATCGGAGGAGAGGGCAGCTGCGAGTAGCACCTTAAATAGTAGTAGTTTTGAGGGGTTTAAAAATACTGATGAAGCTGCGACAAGTTTCCTAAAAGAAAACTTTGCTGAGTCCTATGCCGCAGATGTTGAAATTGGTGCCAAGATTTATGACGTAGAGTTAGAGGGGGGCGGAACGGTTTCAATATTAACACCTAAATTAGTTGGAACAAAAAAGGTTGATAAACTAGGCGTTACAGTGAGAGAGTTGGATATGGATGAAATGGTTGGGCCTAAAGTTTCGTTGGGAGGGGAAACTATAGTAACCGAAATGCCCGGAACACTTAGTGGTACAGCACATACTCATGGAAAAGGTTCTAATAAATTTTCTCCGGAGAATATGTTAGGAGGAGGAGATAAGGGAATTTCAAGGAAGAAGAACATTCCAGTTTATATGGTAGGGCCAAATAAAGAAATAAGAAAGTACGACCATAATCGGGGGGTAATTGATGGAAGATTAAGAAGAAATAAGGGTAATGGAGTTAGGGTAAATCGTGTGGATTAATTTAGTAAACTAACTAGTATATGAGAATAACATATTTGTTGTTGATGTTTTTCGTGTTGAGTTGTGGTAATCAGCACGATCCTTTGATAGATGCAATTGATAAACTACAAAAAGATTTTTCAGAAGAAGAGTTGAAGATTTTTAGAGAACAAAATGAAGTAAAAATTTTGAACTCGTATCACTTTACTGGTGATATTGATGATCCTCTTTTGAAGGAATATTTTTACTCAAATAATATTAAAAATATAGAATATATAGGCAATATTTTATACACCTCTTTACATCGAAAATTGAACAATGAGCCGATAAGAATTGATGAGCAAATTAAATTTTACCAAAACAAACAGGCGGTTCCTTAGAAGATATCTTATGCATCTATCCCGCTGTGCGAAGTTTGCAACTTCGTAGCGTTATGAGTAATAAGAGTAAGACTAAAAACCGGATAATAACCACGGTATTGATGTCGTGGTTTTTTTATGAGTAGGCCAATCTTGCCTTGGCATCCCTGATCAAAGCGTCAAGGGCGAACAGTATATGCTCCCTATCACTGTCGGGCAGCTTCTGTATGGTGAGGATTCCCGCTCTGCGAAGTTTGCAACTTCGTAGCGTCCTGAAGGCTATGTGGAGCCCAAGACCAATGGCGGCTACGACCATATTTATCAATACAAGGACCATTTAGGGAACGTACGGCTCTCCTATAAGAACGCGGGTACTGCCTCTAACCCAGATTTGGAGATACAGGAGGAGAACAACTATTATCCCTTCGGGATAAGCTATAATGAGCCCCAAAACGGAGTGGTTCCTTTATACAACGGGAACATCTCCGAAACACGATGGCGAACGGCCAATGCAGACGATAGTTCTTTAAAATATTATACCTACGATTACGATGCCCTGAACCGAATTACCTCTGGAATCGATAACACACAGGATAATAGATATAGCCTAACGGGAATATCCTATGACGAAAATGGAAATATCCAGAATCTTGAAAGGAACGGGTATACAGATGTAAACGTTACTACCTTCGGGGTAATGGACAACCTTACCTATTCCTATACGGGAAACCAATTGAAAGCTATCGATGATGCTATAACCGCAAGTGCTGTTACTGGCTTTGTGGATGGTGCCGAACTTGCGACGGAATATACATATGACGCCAACGGAAACCTTTTGACGAACGCCAACAAGGGAATAACCTCCATAATCTATAATCATTTGAACCTGCCCACCAAGATTACCGTGAACGGTAATGCTAACGATGGTACAATAGATTATGTTTACGATGTCACTGGTACAAAACTAAAAAAGACTATTAGTAACGGTGCCGAAACAGACTAGGCGTTTGGGTATGTCTATGAGAATGACCAATTACAATTCTTTGGTCATGAAGAAGGTTATGTAGTGCCTGATGCCTCAGGAGGATATGATTATATTTTTCAATATTCTGATCATTTGGCCAATGCTCGCTTGCTATATAAGGATGAAAACAACGATGGCACTGTTGATAGCTCGGAGATTATTGAAGAAAACAATTATTACCCCTTCGGATTTTTACATAAAGGGTATAATGGTACAGTATCTCCCTCGGGTAATTCTACTGTACAAAAGTGGAAGTTTAACGGCCAAGAAAACGAACAGGCTCTAGGGTTGAATGTTACCGAAATGACTTTTAGGCAATATGAACCATCCATAGGTAGGTTCAATGTTGTCGACCCACTTGCAGAAGTACGGCCCGACTATACACCTTATAGGTTTGGTTATAACAATCCTATATCTTTCAACGACCCGTATGGATTAATCGAGCGGAGTGTGTTGATGGACATTTACAATAGAAGTAGTTCGGGGACTACTTGGTACAATGATAACCATTCAGGTTTTTATACCAATGATGGCGGGTATGTTGGTTATTCGAGCAGTGATACTTCTTTTAACAGTTCTCCAGGCTCTTCTACGGCTCTCCCAGGTGTTACTGTGACCAGAGACCCCAATAGTCCTTGGGTCGGCGTTGCGCATGTTGGTGCTGCATTGGCAATAAGAGACCAAGTTTATAGTACAAAATGGTATGATAGGTATTATGGTGGTGATGGCAGTGGTAGTTTCCATGATAACCTTATGTATGGAATGGATCAGGTTAACAGGTATAACCCGATTGCAAATGCATGGGATGTAATTTCATATGCATTTACTGGGGAGGATAGATTTGGAAACACAATGGGCCAAGGGCAGGCTTACGCATCCGCTTTAGCCGTAGGCCCTGTAAAAGTAGGTGGCGCTGCCGGTGGTGCTGGGAATTTATGGAAAGTGGGGGCTGCGAATACTTTAAAAGGTAACGCGCCATTGACAATTCATCATGTTGGACAAGCAGCTGCTATGAAAAAGTTCATCCCAAATTATAATTATAGGACTGCACCATCTATCTTAGTGCCATATGCCCGTCATATTAGAAAAGTTGATAATTTGAGATTATCAACAAAAACATCAGGGTTTAAAAACGCAAGAGAAGTATTGGCAAGAGATATCTTTGAGCTGAGAAGGGTGTATCCGAATGTGCCAAATAAATCATTGCAAGAACTTATTAAGTTGAACAAATCAACATATCCGAATGCATTTAAAAAAGTGAATTGAATGGAATCAAATATAGTAGAAAAAGCATACCGTGAAGCAGTCGAGGGAATTAAGGAAGAATGGTTAGATTCCCTTAATCCAAGATGGTATGAATATATTATGGGACTCCCAATTAAATCAAAGGTAACTTATATGGTCGTTGTTCTGCACGATCAAGTTATCAATGGTGGGTTCCATCAATACTTTTGTAATGCAGGCTATGGTCAATTTGCGTTAAAAACTATCTCTTGTTTGGAGGAAATAAATGCTTTAAACAAAGCCAAACTATTGCGACAAGCATATGATACGGTTAACAGTTCCAAAATAAGTGACGAGTTATTCATAGCTGATTTGATTAATCAGAGAATCAACAATTTGTTCGATGGCGATGATTTATATGAGCCATTAGGGGTTCTTGATGAAAAATTTTACGATTCCTCAGAAGAAATCGAACCGCTACTGATCGACTTTTTAAAAAAGTGATATAATATCAATTTGAAAATAGAATAGAAAACCACGGTAGCAATGTCGTGGCTTTTTTATGCCTTAAAGCGAAGCTACGTTTTTGTTGAAAAAGTCCTTGAACTTCTTTTTTGTAAGGAACGAATCGATCATCTTGAAGATCATGGAGCTTTCTTCCTCGTCCAGTTCCTGCGCCTGTTTGTCCCTCGCTACCGCTAGTCTTTGACTAGTGGCGTACCGAGTAAGCAAAAACAATAAGCTAAAAGCTACGATAATAAATCGTAGCTTTTATGTTTTTAAGGTGGTATGAGCAGAAACCATATATTCTATTATAAAGCAGTTGCGTATTTTGTCAGTTTTGAAGCGGTTTAAAGTATCGAGGTGTTCACTGACAAGCCTATTTTGAAATTTTGTCGGAGCGTGCGTTAAGATCATTTCAGAAAAGAAAAAGGGGATGGAAGGATTTGATCATTGTTTTAAGCCCACTCTGCCGCCACCATTTGCAAACTGGCGGTAGTGGGGGGCTAGGGGGATAGTATCGAGAAGCACTAGAAACATAAGAAATCCAACCCCACGCAAAGTTATAGCTAGAGATATTCTCGAGCTTAGAAGGGTTTATCCTAATATTCCTAATAATGCCTTGCAACAGTTAATAAAGATGAACAAAGAAATGTACCCAAAGGCATTTATGAAATAAAAGTAACTTTACCGTGATTGAAAAAATAAATAAATGAAACCAGAAGAATTTGTCAACAGTATTAAGGAGTTAGTAATAAATGAAAATCTAAATATTTATAAAGATTTGTTTGAAACAACTAATGTTGATGATGTCACTGATTTATATTGGAAAAACGCTCTTTCATTTTTTCGTTTACTAAGCGATTCGCAGAAGAGTGTTTTCTATCAGATACTTCGTCAGGTTGAGGTAGATACTGTGTCTAATATTTTTGCAGTTTTAGATGGAGTTACATTCCTAGAAGGACAAGAGAGGGATTTTATTCTAGAATACGAAGGAAAAAAAGTTAATGTTGATTTACAAGATATTTTTTTAGAGTCGGAAGAAGATTAGATTCCCCCCGCCACCGCTAGTCCGTGACTAGCGGCATACCGAGTAAGCAAATACACTAAACTGAAAGCTACGATACTAAATCGTAGCTTTTGTATTTTTAAGGTGGTATCGGTAGAAACTAGATATCCCATAATAGGGTGGGGCCATATTTTGTCTGTTTTGCAACGGTTTATGGGATAAATAGGCTTATGCGACAAGACTATTTTAAAATCTTGGCGGAGCGTTAACATCACCCCATCAAAATCTCCAACAACTGTATTGCGGCTTCCGGAATTTTGGTTCCTGGTCCAAAAACGGCTACGGCACCGTTTTTAAATAGAAAATCATAGTCCTGTCGGGGAATAACGCCCCCTACGATGACCATAATATCCTCACGACCGTTGTCCTTTAAAATTTCAATGACTTTGGGTACTAGGGTCTTGTGTCCTCCCGCGAGGGAGGAAATCCCCAATACGTGTACATCGTTTTCTATGGCTTGGTTGGCCACTTCTTCCGGGGTTTGAAAAAGTGGGCCGATATCCACATCAAAACCCAGGTCGGCATAGCCCGTGGCCACCACCCGGGCACCACGATCATGGCCGTCCTGTCCCATTTTGGCGATCAGGATACGCGGGCGTCGTCCTTCTTCGGCCGCAAAGGCATCGGCTAGGGCCTGTGCCTTTTGAAAAGCGGCATTGTTTTTACTTTCTTTGGAATACACTCCTGAAATCGTTTTAATATCGGCGGTGTGCCTTCCAAAGGCTTTTTCCAGGGCAAGGCTGATTTCCCCCAATGTGGCCCTGGCCCTTGCCGCCGCTATTGCTAAAGCTAACAAATTTCCATCGTTTTGCGGAGCGTTTGTTCCGTTTCCTTCGGTCCCATCTGGCGCTACGGCTTTTTGGTCTTCACTTTTCTTCATTTTGGCCTTTGCCGCGGCTTCCAGCTTTTGTAGCGTTTGGGCAACCTGTGCCGGGTTTCTTTCGGTTTTGATCCGGTCCAACCGTTCCAGTTGTTTTCGTCGTACGGCATTGTTGTCCACTTCTAAAATGACAAGGTCGTCCTCTTCCTCCAGCGCAAATTTGTTCACCCCGATAATGGGCGCCTCCCCCGTATCGATCCGCGCCTGTTTGCGTGCCGCGGCCTCCTCGATCCGCATTTTTGGGATACCGGCCTCAATGGCTTTTGTCATTCCGCCGAGTTCCTCTACTTCCTGAATCAATCGCCAGGCGTTTTGCACCAGGGTATCGGTCAGTTCCTCTACATGATAACTACCGGCCCAGGGGTCCACGGTTTTGGTGATTTTGGTCTCCTCCCGTAAAAAGAGCTGCGTTTCCCGTGCGATCCGTGCCGAAAAATCGGTAGGAAGGCCTATGGCCTCGTCCAGTGCATTGGTATGAAGGCTTTGGGTGCCCCCGAATACCGCTGCCGCGGCTTCAATGGTAGTACGGGCCACGTTGTTGAACGGGTCTTGTTCGGTCAGGCTCCAACCACTGGTTTGGCAATGGGTACGTAACGAGAGGGACTTTTCGTTTTTGGGAGCGAACTGTCGCATCAGTTTGGCCCATAACAGACGGCCGGCGCGCAGCTTGGCAATTTCGGTAAAATGGTCCATACCAATGCCCCAGAAAAAGGACAGTCGCGGGGCAAAGCTGTCGATATCGAGCCCTGCGGCCAATCCGGTACGTACATATTCCAATCCGTCGGCGAGGGTATAGGCCAGTTCAATTTCGGCGGTGGCCCCCGCTTCGTGCATATGATAGCCCGAGATGCTGATGCTATTGAATCGCGGCATAAACTGGCTGGTGTATTCAAAAATGTCCGCTACGATCTGCATGGAGGGCGAGGGGGGGTAAATGTAGGTGTTGCGCACCATAAATTCCTTTAAAATATCGTTTTGTATGGTGCCGGAAAGCTGTTCGGGAGCGACACCCTGTTCCTCCGCCGCTACAATATAAAAGGCCATTATGGGCAAAACCGCCCCGTTCATGGTCATGGAAACCGACATTTTATCCAATGGAATACTATCAAACAGGATGTTCATATCGGCAATGGAATCTATGGCAACACCGGCTTTGCCAACATCTCCCATCACCCGCTCGTGGTCGCTATCGTACCCGCGATGGGTGGGCAGGTCAAATGCGACCGAAAGACCCTTTTGGCCCGCCGCCAGGTTACGTCTGTAAAAAGCATTGCTTTCCTCGGCCGTGGAAAACCCCGCGTACTGCCGCACCGTCCAAGGGCGTTGCACGTACATGGTCGGATAGGGCCCCCTTAAAAAGGGCGGGAACCCCGCTGCAAAGGCCTCATGTTCGAACGGTCGGGGTTCCTGGCCGTTTTCGCCATCAAAAGATAGTTCCAGATGTTGTACGTCTTTACGTTTCATAAGCGGACCATGGTGGTTTTATCCTGTTTTAAAGGGAAATGGGCATTATTGCTCTTGTTGTAATCGTTCCTGTTCCAAGGCTTCCGACAAGCGTTTGGGCACTAGGGGCGGTAGCAACGTTTTGCGCGGTCTTTTTTGTACGAAAGGGTACACCTCCAATTCCCCTTTCATTCGTTCTTGTTGGGCTGCGTAGCGGTTGGTGCCCACCAATAGTTCTTCTTCCGTATGAAAACGCTTTTGGGATTTTTGGGCGCTTTCAGCAATTTTTCTTTGAATGGTATGGTCGTTCAGTTGCTTTAAAAAGCCTCCGGAAGCTTCAATTTGTTTGAAAAGCAACAAGGCTTTTTCCGCCATTTGGCGTACGAGGGTCTCCAGGTAATGGTTGCCCGCAACGGGATCGTAGGAGCCATCAAAAAAGCTTTCGTGCTTGAGCAGTAACAATTGGTTACGGGCAATACGATCCCCAAACGCGTTTCGTTTGTGATAAAGGGTATCATAAGGGCTATTGAACACGGTATCGGCCCCGCCCAATATGGCCGACATGCACTCGGTGGTCGTACGCAACATATTGGTATTGTAGGCGTATACCGTTTTATTTCTTTTACTGGGTTCGGCGGTAATATGGCAATCTGCCGCTATGCCATAGTCCTTGGCCAATGTTCGCCATAGGAGGCGGAGCGCCCTAAATTTTGCGATCTCAAAAAAGTAATTGCCCCCAATGGCCATACGGAAGGTAATTCGCCGCTCGGGGTGCCGTGCACTGCGCAACAAGTACTCGTTGGCGTGGGAAAGGGCATAGGCAAGTTCCTGCACTCTATCCGCCCCCGAATTTTGGTAAAGTGCAGCGTCCACGGAAAACAGGCTACCGTTGAACTCCTTGGGTGCCGATGTGGCAATACCATCGCAAAATGCAAAATCCTTGTCCTTGCCGAAAAACCAATTCCCCTCTCGGGCCAAATTCCCAATAGGGTCCAACTGCAAATGCACTTGTGGAAATTGCTTTTGTGCGATTTCGGCTATTTGTTGAATGGGTTCCTGTGATAAGGTATCAAAACTAAAATAAACGGATTTTAGCGCGGTAATGTTTTTAAGGAGTGCTTTCGCCGTAAGGGTCGTATCGGCAACGGCAAAGCGTATGCTATCGATTCCTTTTGGGATCAGTTCCAGGGCCTTTTGGTTTCCTGTAAGCGCCTCGGTGACGGAAATGGTTTCCCCGATGGACCAGGGCCGGGGAGCGGCCTTGAGAAGCCTTTGCCGGTCCTTATGATCTTCGTTACTGTAAAAAGGTTTCACTTTTATGCCTTCGGGAGATTCCCATACCAGGGTATCGTTATAGTCCGCACCTTTGAGCCCATACTGGATTTTTTGCTTCCAGGCCTTGGCCGAAACCGCATCGAAATCGTCAAATAGGGGAGAAGGTTCCATGGTAAAAAGTTTGTGATGAAGATACGCTTTATAGCATAAATTTAGTCGGCCCGATCTGGGATTATTTCAAGGTGGTTTCCGTTTGGTAAGGAAGTCGTAAGCCTTCCGGGTCTCGTGTTTGAATTATCGGAGTATCCTGGGATAGCCATTTGTTTTACAGGGATATGGCTTGCTGCATGTAGGTTTGTATTAGGTTTTTTTGGAAGCCACGTTATACCAATGGCTAATTGGTATTATTACCCTTTTCGGTTTCAATTTTTCGTGCGCTGACCCGGAAATGCGGTCGGGAAGCGACTCCCTTACCATTGAAAGAAGTGCTTTGGTCGTTCACCGAAAAAAACGTGCTATTGACGGAAACAAGGTGGATTTGCAGAAAAGATTCCATTTACAAAATGGAGCTCGGAAAAGCCGTTCGAAGACAAATACTTGCGGTTTAACGATTTCTTAACTTTTGTTACGGCCCACTATTGAAAAGTACGTTACTTTGATGTTTCACCCCTAAATCGAATGACCTATGCATGTTATGACCGTTACCCACTTCTTCTAACGTTTTATATCGTTACCAGCACTTTTACCGTTTTGCCGAGGGTCCCTATGGTCATACTTGGCAGGTGTCCGAATTCAAAAAAAATTAACCGTAAACCAACATACGAATGAAGAAAAACTACCTTAATGTTACCGTAAAAAGGCTTTTTGGCCTTATGGCGCTGTCGGCCTATCTGCCCATGATGGCGGCAGGCGTGACAAGTCCCGCCGAACCTGTACCTTACACCGATACTGCGGTCGGTGGATGTGAATATCCAATTTTGGAATCGCCAAGATGTTCCAATCAAAACGTAGCCCAGGTATGGTTGAAAAACAATGCCGAAAACTACTTTTCGACAGTGGAGACCGCTTCCTTTATAACTTATGATAACGGAACGGCCACATATTACGCTGTTGTTTCCAACGGTTCCGATACCGTAACGGTAGACCTGGTTTTTTCCGAGTATACTACTGTTGCGCCACAGGATAGTCCAAAAGAAAATGAATGTACACCGCACAATACCGAGGATTGGGTGTATTGGACCACGTCCGAAGGCACGGTAACCTCCGAGGAGCATGGCACATACACCATTAGTCGCAAAGGCCCGGCCTTTCAATTGGGTGATGGTGCCGATGTGACCCGAGCTGGTTTTGGTGCTTCCGGATGGTTTTACATGGAAGGTGGCGATGGCTACTATACCACTGGTGATGTAAACATTCAATTGGGCAAATGTGAACGGCTATGTACGATAACGGTCGATGCGGGAGCGGATGTATCCCTATGCAGCGGCGAATCTGTAACCTTGACCGCTGCGGTGAAGGATGCTTCCCGTTGTGCCAGTGCCTGTGATTATACCATTGAAGAAAGCGCCAAGTGTGGAACAAATGGAGAAAATATTGAAGAGGTTTGGTTGGAAAACCCGATCGACAATCGTTTTGTTACCAGCAGTTCTTCCTTTGTAACCAAAACCGATGGTACGGCAGCCTATTCCGCCGTAGGTTCCAATGGAACGGATACGGTAACGGTAGAACTTACATTTTCAGGATATACCGTAAGTCCTCCAATGGATAGTCCCAAAGAAAACTGGTGTACTCCGCACGACACTTCCGACTGGGTGTATTATAGCACTACTACCGGTACCGTGGTATCGGAATTGCACGGCACATTTCAGGTGACCCGTAAAGGACCTGCCTTTCAGTTGGGCAATGGAGCCGATGTAACCCGTAACGGTTTTGGCGCTTCGGGATGGCTTATGCTGAGCGGTGGCGACGGTTATTATGAAAATGGTGATATAAACGTAAAATTGGGCGACTGTACCCCGATCGATTTTGAAGAGACCATGGAATGGGTATGGATGACCGAAGATGGGAATATCGTAGGGGAAGCCAATACCCCGACCATTACGGTAGACCAAAGCGGAACCTATAAGGTGGTCGCCTTGGACTGTGCGGATTGTGAAGCAATGGATACCGTTACGGTGAGCCTGTCAGATCCACAGACCGGTATGTTGACGGCCACGGATGACAGAGTGTGTTTGGATGAAGAAATGATTATGATAAGCGCGCAAGCCGATGGTACCGCAAAGGTGCCTGCCGATTATATACAAGGGTATGTATTGACCAAAGGGGACGCGTTAACGGTTCAGGCCTTATCGGACGTACCCGAGTTTAAGGTCAGCGAAATAGGGAAGTATACCATTCATACTTTCGTATATCCCAATACCTTTGATCCGGCGACGGTGATCGTGTTTGGCCAGACTACAGGTTTTGAAGTGAACGCCCTGTTGCGACAGGGAGGGGGCGATATTTGCGCCGTCCTTGATGTAGCCGGTGCCGAGATCAACGTAACGGGAACCCTACTTATAGGCGACTATGTATGGGTAGATACCGACCGCGATGGCATACAGGATGCGAACGAAAACGGACGCAATGCCGTTACGGTAAGCCTATTTAGCTGCGAAGGTGAAGCCATAGATCGAACGGTTACCGTTACCGATAGCAACGGTAATGATGGCTACTACAGTTTTGAGGTGTGCCCAGGTTCGTATTACATCGTTTTTGACGATGTTCCGGAAAACTATTCGTTTACCGAGCAAAGTGCCGGGGGAGATTCCTTATTGGACTCCAATGTCAATGCCCAAGGTACTACGGACTGTTTTACGGTGACCGATGGGGATGATGTAAGCATCGATGCCGGCTTGACCACAACTTGTCCACAATTGGAAGTACAGTATAAAATCCGTCCGCGTGATACCGATGGTATTTATACTCCGGGCAACGAAACCGCCGCCTGTTTGGGTGATGCGTTGATCATTCGTTTGGTGATGCCCGGAGATGGCGTAACCTACGAAGATGCCTCTCTTTTCACCGATTGGGTATTTACCTATGAACTTGTAAACGGTGGAGTGTCCGTACGTGGAAAAGCGGAAGAACCGCTCAATAACTATGTTGCTCGATATGGTTTGCAGGAAAATGATTTTGGAACCTATCGCATCAGTTGGGTAAGTCCCGACGGATGTACCGGTTCCGATGAGTTCGTGCTCAATTTCCCGGATGCCGGTTGTAACGCCGATGGCATTCGTTCGAACGCTACCAATAAGGTGGCTACGGTATTCCCTATGCCGGCAAAAAGCGGTAGTACGGTACAGGTGATCATCAACACCGATACCGGATCGTTCGCATCCGAAACAACTTCGGGTACCGCTTTAAAGGCGGCATTGCCCGCGAAGGGAGAAGAAGTGCGTTTGAGTCTATACGAATTGAATTCAGGACGTTTGGTACACCGGCCGCGAACGGTAACCATTAGCAAAGGACAGGATATGGTTCCTTACGCACTCAATCAGCTTGCCACGGGAGTATATATTCTTAAGGCAGAAGGCAACGGTTGGATCGATACCAAACAGTTGATCGTCGAATAATACTAAAATGCCATAATGAAAAAGACCGCCTAGACCCATAAAGGGTCGGGGCGGTTTTTTTGTTTTGAAGCCAGAGCGTAATACCATTTCTGATATTAAATTACCCCTTAAAAATTGTTCTTTTCCGTGTATGCTTCAAAATAAAATCTAACCATAGCTACTGCTATGCTTGGATTTTCTTTTTCGCCTACCCACAAAATCCCTGGTTTTTACTTGCGTATTTTAACATTAGAATTGGTATACCGCTTGTCCATAACAATATTGGTTTACTGTACGAGTACTACTTTTTGCTTAATACGCGCTCAAAACCACTGGTTTTTTTTCTCTTTTTCTGCCCTATGGGAACTATCTACAAGGTAAGGGGAAAAACCGATATGTTCTTCCCTTGGATTTCACTGCATCTTTGCCATGTAATTAAAAACAACATGTTTATGAGAGCAAAACCCATTTCCATTTTCAACCTGATCACCCTTTTAAGTCGGCAAGTAAAAAGAACGACGCAAAGGAAGATTGATGAAACCGATTGCGAGACACATTTCCATCACGATTATTACTGCGAAACCGCTAAGGCGATGGTTCCGTTTCGCTGAGCGATAGCAACTTTCAAAACAATAAAAACAAGTTCAACACTATTCATATTAACAATAAAATAAACTAAAGATTATGAGCAATTTCAAAGTACCAACAAGAGCAGAAGTAACCACCGATAACCAAGCTATTTTTGATCATTTGGAAAAAGCGGTCGGTTTTGTACCGAACCTTTTTGCGACTTACGCCTATTCGGAAAGCGCCCTTAAAAATTATTTGGACTTCTCCAATGCCAAAACGTCATTGAAAGCCAAAGAGAAAGAAGTAGTGAATTTGGCGGTGAGCCAGGTCAACAACTGCGAGTATTGCTTGGCGGCCCATACAGCGATTGCAAAAATGAACGGTTTTACCGATGCCGAAATATTGGAACTACGTTCCGGTAAGGCCACTTTTGACACTAAGTTGGATGCCTTGGCGAAACTTTCGAAAAATATTGTAGAGAATCGTGGAAGCACGGACGAGGTGGTATTACAAGGCTTTTTTGAAGCGGGTTGGACAAAGGAGAATTTGGTGGATACCATTTCGTTGGTAGGGGACAAAACGATTTCGAACTACCTGCACAAAACCACGTTGGTGCCAATCGACTTTCCGGCAGCGCCAATTTTGGAAGATACATTAGTGTAGTTCCCCCGATGCTTGCACTTGCCAGAAGCCCCGGACCGTTGTTCGGGGCTTTTATGATAAGCGTTGTTTGTGTTTTTTTTTGAAGGTGGCCGGAGGTACTCCGGTCTGGTTCTTAAAAAATTTTGAAAAATGGGCCGCTTCGTTAAAACCGAGTTCATAACCGATTTCCTCCGCTGTTTTATCGGAATAAAAAAGAAGCCTTTTCGCTTCCAGCATAATACGTTCGTTAATGATTTTTAAAGGGGCCGAGTCGCCCGTTTTTTTGAAGAGGTTGGAAAGGGTCTTGGGCGATTTAAAAAGGAGTTCGGCATAATCGCTGACAGTATGTTTTTCCTTAAAATGCTGTTCCACTAAAACATGGTATTGGCGAACCAGGTCGTATTGTGGCGTTTGCAAAGGTGTTGCATGCTGGTCTTTTTTTATCATACGGGTAGCTTTGATCAACATTCGTTTGAGCAATACCCGCAACATTTCACCTTGAATGGAGTCCTTGGTCTCAAACTCTTCCCGAAACATAAAAAAGAGGGCCTCAAAGGATTTTATTTCCTTTTCCGAAAGACTTACCACCGGGGGCAGTGACGACCCGAAAAAGAGAAAACCGTAACACGATACTTCCTGATCGTGATCCCGGATGCAGTAAAACTCCCGATTAAAAACAATGGCGAGCAGCCCGGAACCTTTTGTAAGCTCCATAATATTCAAAGGCGTACAAAAAACGACCTGATTTTTTAGGAGTTCCATCCGGTATCCGTCCACAATAATGGTGGTATCCCTCTCTTTGGCCCATAAAATTTTATAAAAACCTTTCTTTTCAAGCAATTGCATGGAAGGTTCGCAGTTGAAATTGGTCAGGGTGAATACACTTTCTTCTTTAGGGCTAATGTAATCGAGTTTCATCGCGTGGCTACCGTTTATAGTGTGCGGCAACCAGGGTTGCCGGCGTTTAAATTTTGGCAAAGTACTAAAAAAGGGAATTGGTGTACCCGAAGTACATGCCCTTGTGATGTTTTTAACAGTGGTAAGCGTTTTTCCATCGAATCTGAAACTGTTCCAATAATACCTTGTTTCCCATGAATTGATTGGAATACGGTCGAAGTCCCACTAGAAGGTCTTTCCGTTTTTCGTTTCCAGGGCGACCTCTTTCTTTGCTTTAACGAATGCCGCTATCGTTCGTTCGATATCCTTTTCCGTAGTGGCCCAAGAACAAACGCTCACCCGTATGACCGTTTTTTGTTGCCAAACGGATCCGCCTACCCAGCATTCACCGGATTCTTGAATACGACCAATGATGCTTTTGGTGGTGTCGTCACTTTCCGTTCCGACCAAAACTTGATTGAAAACGACCTCGTTGATGATTTTAAAACCGTTTTCGGCCAACCCTTCCGCTAGCTGTAGCGCCCTATGGTGAAAGTTTGTTACCATGGTATCGATACCGGATGTACCGAGATATTTCATGGTCGCCCATAACTCAATGGCCCTCGAACGTTTGGATAGTTCGGTCGTATACAGCAATGGGTCGCGTTGATTGCTATAGAGGATGTATTCTCCCGTGGCCTGTAGGGCACTGATCAGGGCATCGGGATAACGGCATAGGATAATACCCGAATCGTAAGGGGTGTTCAAGGTTTTGTGTCCGTCCACCGCCCATGATGATGCCTTTTGCATGCCCTTGGTCAGATAGGATAACGACTTTGACGCCGCGGCCCAAAGGCCAAAAGCGCCGTCAATATGGACCCAGGCACCCACCTCTTCGGCTTTTTGGCAAATGGCATCGAAATGATCAAAAGAACCGGTGTTTGCATTTCCCGCCTGTAACAGCACTAAACAACTGCTGTCCAAAGGGGGCATTTTTTCTAAAACCAGTCGCCCCTCCGCATCCGAAGGGAGCCATTCGATGTTTTTGTTTCCGTACCCCAGCATCGTCAAGGTTTTTTTTACGCTGGCGTGCACCTGGTCGTGCGCCAAAATACGTAAGGGTGGCGCCCCGTTCAACCCCATTTCGTTGACGTCCCAACCCAAATTTTGAAGCAAATGGAACCGTGCCGCGGCGATACCACATAAATTGGCCATTGACGTACCGCTAACAAAACCGGCAACGGTCTGTTTCGGAAGATCAAAAATATCCTTTAGCCAACGTTCGCAAACACTTTCCAATTTCGCATTTACGGGAGAGGTAAGATAGAGCCCCCCGCATTGGTCCCAAACATCGGCCAACCATTTTGCCCCTAACGAGACCGGTACGGCCCCTCCGTTGACGAAGCCAAAATACCGCCCGGCAGTTTGTGCAATGGTTCCGGGGCCACCATACTCATGAAGTTGTTGTAAAACGGTTTTGGCCGCTACCGGTTCCACAGGTAGTGCCTCGTCAAAAATGTTCATGGCCTCTAGACTGGTCTTAGAGGGAAAAACGCGCATCTCCGGTACTTGGTCCATATACGCAAATGCATATGCCTTGGCCTGTTCAAAAAGTGTTTTGTCGGTCAATTCCCCAAACATTCTTTCCTGTAGTTCCATAGTGTTCTAACGTTTAAACGGGTGCTATCGAAAAAGCGGTGGTTTTACTCGATAATCGAGATTTAAAATGCTCCGACGCTTGCGTCGAAATCAATGGTAATTTTCGTTCTAATGTCTCGTGGGCTTGCCCCGAGGTTATTTGCTAAATCAAGAACGAAGGTATTTGTTTTTTATCCGATATCGCAATCACGTTCATCCTTGTTTCGGCCTTCAATTTTGCCTATACGGGACAATACTTCCTCTTTGGATATGTTCCCGTTCGGGTAGGTCTCCGCCATACCCAAGTGTCCTTTATTTTTTTTCCAAACGGATCGCCGTGACTTTCGTTTTGGTATCGATGGAAATGGGCTGTCCGTTTTGATTCAAAAGATAAAAGGTGCCCTCTTCCGTATATACTTCAATGACATCGCCATAACTATAATTGATAAACACTTTTTCGGATAGTAATTTATGTTCGCCACTGCTCAATAGTTGTAAGCCATTTTTTTCGGGATGTTTGGCCCAAACGATTGCCGGGCATAGAAATTGTATTTCCGTATAGGGTAGTTTTTGGTATGTTTTGTTTTCGGAATCCAAGGAATAGTATGTTTTTTCGTAATGCCGTTCACCATCTTTATAAAAGTATACCTGGTGGCGATTGACGTTCATTGAGGCGTTTACAAATTTGACTTTAAAAGGGATGCTAAGTTGAAGGGCACCGGCCTTGTTCCTAAATTCTGTTTTGTCCTCTAATACAAGGTCATATAACTTTTTATCCGGAAGGCGATTGCGCAACATCGCGGAAAATGAGATGGAATCGCGACGGTTTTCCAAATAAAGGGTAAAGGAATCCACATTGCCCTCGACCGCTTGTTTGTTTACTACCTTTGAACGTAAATAGGCATTGGTACGTTTCAGCTCTAAATATTCAAGGGTACGGTAAAGCACTTGCCTATCTTGGATTCCCTTGGTACGGTCGGCTATCTTTTCCAGGCTGGCGAGCCGTTCATCATATTCCGCTATCGCAGTATTGTTGCTGTTATTTGACAAACCGAATTTCTCCTCCAAACGCTCTCCCTTTTTATTGTAATACGCCTCTTCAAGTACTTTTCCCTTGTAGAACATATAATAGTTATAGGGCAATTCGTAAGCGATAAAATTCGCATCCATTTGTAACAGCTTAACATCACCTTTTTGTACACCTATCTCCTTTTTGGTAAAATGAACGGTGTCCACCTTGGTGAGGTAGCGAATATCGAAGCGCATTTGAATACTATCCACATGTTTCATTTTTGGGACCGCCATAGGATTTAATGGAAAACTATACCCTTCAATTGGAATGGGAACATTTTGCTCCTTTTCATGATGATAATATATCTTCTCAATGGTAAGATCTTGTTCGGAGTCGGAGTTTAAACGGTAAAAAGGATTTACTTGTGTTTCCGTACGCAACATAAAGACGGTGGCCCCATTGTTACGTACCACTGGCGCTAACAGGCTTTTTCCATCTTCAAAGGTTTGCCGAAAAAAGACGCCTGCCTGTACGGTATCACGGTAATTTAAATGGTTCGTATTTACCAAATTGGGAAGGATGTTCTCTTTTATCAGGACTTGTTCTTCTGTTGCGGTATATTTTTTTATGAGGGATGCAAAACGTTTTTCCTCATTATCGATGTTTTCCTGAAATCGCGAAAGTAATTCTTGTTTATTTCCTTTAAAATAGGTGACATTTTCGCTAAAAAGCTCATGAATTTCGGATACCGATAGTGAATCCAATTGGCGGTGCATCGTATCAATCTGGGCGACAAGGTAGGGGGCGGGACACCGCGCTCGTTCCGTTTCTACCATTTGCTCGGTAACCATTTGCCCGGCAACCGAAAACGACAACAGAAAAAGGAGAATATTTAAATTGGTTTTGATCATATAACATTGCCTTTAGGAGCACAGCTAATTTTTGAACAAAGGGGTATTCGGGATAAAACCGACCATCCCGATATGTTGTAAAATCAGTATTTCAAATAGGTATCTTTTCAATACTTATTTTGCCGTTCCCCTTATTACGAAGCGCAGGGATATTCAAAACAGTGAAAATATTTATGGTATCCCTTTAAAGCTTTAAAGTACGAAGTTTATTTTTTTCCAATGCCGCTATCGCCATCAAAATAGCCATTTTATCGGCCTCAAGATTATCGGCCACCTCGTGGAAAAAGGTTTGTCGGTCCCAAGCATACGGGACAGAGTAGGATACCGGCACACCAATGTTTTCATAGGAGTTTCCATTTACATCCATATACACTTCGTTCGAAATGGCAAAATACCATCCGTTCGGAAGTTTTTTCTCAAGGGCAGTGGACAAAGCGCCCTGTGTAGGCGTACCGATTCTTTTGATATTGGGCAGGGCGATGGAACCGATTGCGAAGGCTTCGGCCGCACTTCCGGTCTGTTTGGAAGTAAGGACATAAACCGGTTTTTTATAGGGGTTTTCGGAGGCTTCCAAATATAAGGGTGCAGGATTGGTGTATCCTTCCCGGTGTTTGAGCTTGGTGGATACCACCTGCCGCTCGGTATCATTGAACCGTTTCAGTATTTCGAAGTTTACGGCATCTTGTCCGCCGCCATTGAACCTAAGGTCGACAACGATCGTTTTGGTACTTTTTAGGTCGGCCATCACCCGATCCATAATGCTGCGCACGGCGGTAACCTCAAGATCGATATAGCGGCCGGCGTCCATCTGATGAAAGGTTTCCACATAGGCATCAACAAATCCAAGAGAATCGATACGGGTTTTCGGAATGTCCAATTTGGCATAAAGCCACATGGCCTTTACCTGTATGTACCCGATATCGTTGCCCATATCGCCCCATTTGAGCAACCAGGAATCTTTGGTCATGTCGGTAACAAGATGATGCGCTGCCACCTTATCGGCGACTTGAAAATCGCCAAGTTCGTTTACGGTTTCCTGCTCAATCTCTTCGATTGCCGCAATGGAGTCCAGCTGACGGGCTACCGATGCATCCGCTTCAATAAAACCATGGTTGTCGTGCAGTATCGCTAAGGTTTCCTCAATAACCTGATAAAGATAAAGATCGGTCGGGTTTTTGACCAGTTTTTGGCGTTGTTCCGTCACTATTTTCTTCCAGTTTAGTTGGTTGAGGTCCATGAAGGCATAGTGCTCTTTTACGGTTTCGGCAAACACATCAAAATTGTATAAGGGGTCTTGTTGCCGTTCTTTGGAAATATCCTCTTGGTCATACCCAATGGTATCCTCAGCGCGTATGAAGGTATAGGTCATCACTCCTTTTTTTAATAAAAGGGTATCGCCCATCAGTGTAATAGCGTCCATAAGTTCGGACAAGGGGGCTTCCTTGTTTAAAACGGTAGCGATAGGGGTGACGTCATAAAGCGAGTAAGAGGTGCTGTCGCGGATTTCAAGTGTCCAACCGGAGCCTATGGATTCCCAGGTGCCGTTCAGTGATGGGGATTTAGGGGTGGTCGGATTACAAGAGAGTATTAGCGTCAGCAACGATAGGGCGATCAAGAAGGGTTTCATTTTCTGGTTTTAGATAAAGAGTATCCTGGTGGCAAACTGTTACAGTAGACCGGTAAATACAGGATCTATATGCCCAGTTTCGTTCTCCAGCGTTTCCGCAAGGGCAAGTTCTTTAACGTTGGCCTGTACTAGGTCCAAAATCTTAAAAACACATTTTGCCTTTGCTATATCAAAATCTTGTAAAAAGCATTGCAGTCCTAATTATGGACCAACGCAATGTTCAACCTGTCGGACTTTTTGAGAAACACCTGCCCAATGCTGAGGGCGGGATTTTTCCGTTGGAAGATCATACCATCTATGACAGCAATAAACAAATCATTGAACTATAGTTTACATGCAAAATGGGTTTCTGGAATTGTCTTTTTAGGATATGGTGTTCGAAAGGAGTATCCGCCCCCGCCTCCTTATATTTCGGGCCTACGTTTTCAAAAGAACGGATTATAGGCTTTTATCGGTATTCATGAGTGCATTGAATAGGACGTATGCGTATGACCTAAAATCGGTTTATGGTTTATAAGGACTAACGTTATCAGACAGAAAAGCTTAGGATATTTTCATTTTTTCGTATTTTATATGCAGTAACACCTTATGAGTGCGGTAATTAACTATATTCACAAAGTACTAGTCTAATATTTAAACCATGTATAGCAGTCTCCTAGACCTTTTGAAACGTACCTACGTTTTTTTGCCCGTTATTTTTATGATGGCAAGCTGCGGGGTCGATAAGCCAAAGGAGGTAGTGTTGGCCGAAAGCGACCTGCCCGAAGTCATCGATTTCAATTACCATATAAAGCCTATTTTGTCCGATCGCTGTTATGTCTGTCATGGGCCCGACAAGAACAATCAAAAGGCCGATTTAAGATTGGACAATGCGGAAGGGGCCTATGCGGCCTTAAGCTCCGGTTCGGGTGTTGCCATAGCGCCGGGAAATCTAGGTAAAAGTGAGGTCTATCATCGTATGGTCACCGAAGATCCCGATCGATTGATGCCGCCCCCGGAGTCCAATTTGGTCTTGAGCGCCGAAGAGATCGCCTACATCACAAAATGGATCGAACAAGGGGCGGAATACAAACCGCACTGGGCATTTACAAAACCTGAAAAAGGTGAAGTACCAGAGGCTGGGGAAGGTTGGGCCAACAATACTATAGATCGTTTTGTAGCGGCTAAATTGGAAGAAAAGGACATTGCCCCTTCCGAAATGTCGGAACGGGAAGTACTGGTCCGTCGGTTGTTTTTTGATCTGACCGGTCTTCCTCCCGCTATTGAGGAGATAGAACGGATCATTAACGATGACGACCCCGAGTATTATACCAAATTGGTGGACAAACTTTTGGCATCCTCCGCCTATGGCGAACGAATGGCTTCCCACTGGTTGGATGTGGCGCGTTTTGCCGATAGCGAGGGATATTTGGACGATTTTCACCATGAGATGTGGCCTTACAGGGACTGGGTGATCGATGCCTACAACAAGAACTTGCCCTATGATGATTTTGTGCTTTGGCAGGTTGGTGGGGACCAAATACCAAATGCCCGGCCGGAGCAACGTTTGGCCACGGCGTTTAATCGTTTACACAAACAAAATTCCGAGGGAGGCGCCATTGCCGAAGAGTTTCGGGTAGACTATGTATCCGACCGTACAAATACCGTCGGTGCCGCTTTTATGGGATTGACCGTGGCCTGTGCGCGCTGTCACGACCATAAGTACGATCCCATATCCCAAAAGAATTATTTTGAGCTCTTCGGATTCTTTAATAGCACCGTAGAAATGGGGAACGGCATGTTTGCTCAGAACAGTATCGAAAATGGGCAGGGTATCGCACCCGAACGGTCCATGAACGCAGGCCCGGTAATGCCCGTGCCCGATGAAGATGTTGCCAAAATAAGGGATTTTATCGCCAGGGAGGCGGAGGCCAAGTCCTCCGAAATCGAAAAACGAATAAAAACGGTAAGCGAACAAGCGGCCAGTTGGGCAGGCTCCGATCCTTCCCCTACGGTTTTGGAAAAGGCAGTCGACCAAGCTACCGTAGTCAACCTGACCTTCGAACAGACGGCCAATGGTGTTTGTAAAGATTTTGCAAAAGGTTCGAAAAATGCGACCTACAAGGGGCATGAAATTGTTCCTGGTAAAAAAGGGTCCGCGCTGGAGTATAAGGAGGGCCAGTTGGTCGCCGACGGCAGCAGGGTCAGTTTTGAAAGGGTCGACCCCTTTACGGTAAGCTTTTGGATAAAGGTACCGGAAGAATTTGATGAGGCCCGTGTGCTTTTTAATGGCAATAGCCGTAACCAGGGTTATCGAGGATGGGAGGTCGTACTCGACAGTACCCGGGTATCGTTCCGTTTGAACCATGCTTATCCTTTTCAATCGCTAACGGTGCGAATGAAAGAGGCACTTCCACTCAACGAATGGCAACATTTCACCTGGACCTACGATGGTTCCAGCAATGCGAAACGGATGAAAGTGTACCGTGACGGGCAACCTACCGATGTGGATGTTCTTAGAAACCATATCTATAGATCCGCGAAACCATATGCCGACTCCGATGCTTTATTGTATGAACACTATAACGGTCTCGTTTTGGGTGCCAGCCACTATGATAAGGGATTTAGTAAAGGATTTATAGATGAACTTCGGATACTGAACAAAGAAGGCGGAGCGCTTTTTGCGCAATATTTGTTCGATGAGGCAAAGGGAAAAAAAGCTTTTGAAACGGCCGTATCCCAAAAATCGAAGGCCCTGGACGAGTTTTATGCCCTTCACATGAGCGACGAGCTGCAAACGGAACGGGAGTCGCTGCGACAGATCCGCCTGCGCGATGTGCAAACGATAGACACCATACAAGAAATCATGGTAATGGGCGATTATGAACAGGAACGACCAACCTATATTTTGGATCGTGGCGCCTACGACTCGCCTACCGAACAGGTATCCCGTGATGTTCCGGAATCCATTTTACCATGGCCGGAAGACCTTCCTAAAAACAGGTATGGATTGGGGAAATGGTTGACCCATGATGAAAATCCACTTACCGCCAGGGTAGCGGTCAACCAAATGTGGTATCTGATGTTCGGCCGTGGACTTGTGGAAACCAATGAAGATTTTGGAAACCAGGGGGCATTGCCCACCCATCCGGAATTGTTGGACTGGCTTGCGGTGGATTTTATCGAAAACGGATGGAACGTTAAACGACTGATCAAACAGATGGTTACCTCGGCAACCTATAAACAATCCTCCAAAGTCCGTAACGATTTACAAGAAATCGACCCCGATAACAAATTACTGGCAAGAAGTCCACGCTATCGACGGTCCGCCGAAATGGTACGGGACAATGTTCTTGCCGCCAGCGGACTTTTAAAAGAGGAAATAGGAGGGAAGTCCGTTTTTCCCTACCAGCCTGACGGTCTATGGAGGGAAACCATCTCACACTCCTTCTTCCCCGGATACGAAATCGATTATGATGAGGGGCTTTACCGCCGCAGCCTGTATACCTTTTGGAAGCGAAATGCCCCGGCACCGAGTATGCTGGTCTTTGATGCGGCCAACCGCAGCGAGTGTCAGGTAAAACGGTTACGAAGCAATACGCCTTTACAAGCATTGGTATTGTTGAACAGCCCACAAATCATTGAGGCCTGTCGGGTGCTTTCCGAAAAAATGTTGGTGGAGACCTCCTTGGAGCCCGTTAAGGCGGTAGACCGACTTTTTCTTTCGCTTATAGGCCGTTCTCCCAAACCGGCGGAAAAGGAAATCCTGCTACGGCAATACCGGGAAGAAAAAACCTATTTCGATACGGCCCCGGAAGAAATGCGCGGCTTTTTAAGTATCGGAACCAAAAAACCGAACGGTGAAATTCCCTTAACGCAGACAGCGGCATTGGCGCGGGTGGCCAATACGATTTTGAACTCTACCGAAGGGTATTACAAAAATTAGGATATGAAGAAGTACGAAAAGGATATCAAACAAGCGGAATACCTGCGCACCAGAAGGGATTTTTTACGGACCACAAGCAAGGGATTGGGAAGTCTGGCCCTGGGCAGCCTGCTGTTTCCGGATATAATCGCCGCACCTCCCAAACCCAAGTTGATCACCTCTTTGTCGGACAATGGAGGGGCACTTTCGGGGCTGCATCATGTACCCAAGGCCAAAAGGGTCATCTATCTTTTTCAAAGCGGCGGACCTAGCCAGTTTGAACTTTACGACTATAAACCGGCATTGAACAAATATTGGGGACAAGAAATCCCGGATTCGGTACGAGGGGAACAACGGCTTTCAGGAATGTTGGCCGCACAGGCCAGTTTTCCCTTGGTCGGATCGTTCGTCGACTTTAAAAAGCACCCTACGACGGGAGGCTATTTTAGTGAACTGATGAAGTATACTTCGGAAATCTCGGAAGACATCTGTATGATCAACTCGATGCATACGGACGCCATCAACCATGAACCGGCCGTTATTTTTATGCAGACCGGTTCGCAACAAGTAGGCCGGCCAAGCATAGGATCTTGGATGAGTTACGGGTTGGGCAGCGCCAATAAAAACCTGCCTTCGTTCATCGTTATGCTGTCCAGGGGCAAGAGCAGTGCCCAAAATTTGAATATGCAGGCATGGAACAGTGGTTTTTTGCCGTCCCACCATCAAGGCGTGCGATTTCGTTCCGGTGCCGATCCCGTATTGTATCTCAGCAATCCCGAGGGGATCGACCGCGATCGGCGTAGGTCGGAACTCGACTATTTGGCGGAACTGGAGGCCGAACAGAAAAAAGTATGGGGCGACCCCGAAATCGATTCCAAGATCAGCCAATATGAGATGGCCTATCGCATGCAGAGCAGCGTTCCCGAAATAGCGGACCTTTCCGATGAGCCGGACTATATTTTTGATATGTACGGGCCCGATTCCCGTATTCCCGGAACCTATGCCTACAATTGTTTGATGGCAAGGAGACTTGCCGAAAGGGACGTCAGCTTCATTCAACTTTATCATATGGGATGGGACCAACATGGCAATTTACCCTCCCAAATACAGGAAATGGCAAAATCTTCCGATCAGCCTTCCGCCGCCCTGGTGAAAGATTTAAAGCAACGTGGACTATTGGAAGACACCTTGGTCATTTGGGGCGGTGAATTCGGGCGCACCAGTTTTTCCCAAGGGAAACTGACCAAGGACAACTACGGGCGCGACCATCATCCCAGAAGTTTTAGCTCTTGGATGGCCGGTGGTGGCATTAAACCGGGTGTGGTGTACGGAAAAACCGATGATTTTGGATATAACATCGTGGAGAATCCGGTACATGTCCACGATTTTCAAGCCACCTTGTTGCATCAATTGGGTATCGATCATGAGCAACTGGTCTTCAAACATCAGGGAAGACGGTATCGTTTGACCGATGTGCACGGGCATGTCGTAAAAGATATTCTTGCCTAACGGAAACAACAACTATTATGAAAACGACAAGAAGGGCCTTTATGGGCAAAACTTCCCTTGCCGCTTCTCAAGCGATAAAAAGCCTAAAGGAAAGCAATCCCGAATTAGAGATCATCGGAGGAAGTCATGATCTATAGTTTCTGAAGTTGAGGTAAATAGCGTGGGTTCGATTTAGAACGCCCACGTGTCAGCTGACGGATAGTTTTTCTTTGGTTCCGTTTCTTTTGGACAAGCGAAAGAAATGAACGTAAGGCCAAATGAAATGATAAACCACTGATTTACAGCGTTCATTTTAGAATAGGACTGTTTGGCATACCAGCTCTGATGTCAAATTATACTTTTAAAACTGTTCTTTTTCCCGTGTGTCTCAACACAAAATAAGTTCGTAGCCAATGCGGTGCTTGTATTTTAGTTTTCGATTCTACAAAAATCCGGTTTAGTAGCGGTGTCAATGTCGGTTGTCGCACTGTATGCGAATGGAAGGCTCCTTTTGGTCGACAAAACGAATACTCTGGCAGCCAAAACTATGGCTTGTAAAACCATAATACATGGGTGGTTTGTTTTTAAAGATTTTTCCGGTCCATTGTCCATAGCCAAAGTCCTCTCTATCCGTCGCTTTTGTCGCCAATGGCACCAGATAGGTACCTTCCGATTCCATTTGAACGCTTTCTCCCAATAGCGCCCCGGTGGATCTGTCGACCATCACCAAATAGCGATATCCCAGCTGTCCGTTTTTTTCCAAATTTTGGACATGAAAATCGACGGAATCGGAGCTGAACCGATAGAGCTGTTTGGGCTCCGCTCCTGAAAGCCATGCTTTACGATGGTCGGGAATTATTTTTGAATCGAACTTTTTGGGCAGGTCCGTACTTGGGATTTCTTTCCATATCATGGGCACAACATTACCGGTTTGAAAGGGGTTTGCCAGTCCGATATAAGCAAAGGTATGACCACTACTACGGTGTTTTTTCTCCAAATTGAACCCTATTTCATATTCGTAGGCTTCCAAGGTATTACTTCCCGAGGCGTAGATGTTTACGGCCGCCATTACGGAGAGTTCTTTTACCGGGAACTTGGTAATGCTATCCGCTTGTAGATTGAAGAGGAAAACCGTATCCTTTTCCGATATGCGCATGCGCTTCAGAAATCTCGATTTTAATCTGTCGTCAAAGACTATGGTGTCCTTTCCCAAAAGGTGTTCGGGAATTAGGGTGGGGCCTTCCTCATCATAGTTCCAAGAATGCCTTTCGGATAGGTTAACAAAACCTTGCCGTATGTCCTTCTCATATGCGTAGTAAGGGCTAGCATAGTAAATGTCGAGGTTTTCGAAGGTATATGTTTTGGACAAAAAGCCGCTAAAAACATACACCGTGTCCTGTTGTTTTTGAACGCCCAGCCACGTCCCTTTTATTACTTTTCCATTGTCCTTTACGCGTATTGCAATATCCGTTTTTAATACAGGAATCACTTTGGTATTCAACGGAAAGGTGCCCAGTATTTCCCCGTTTGGGCTCGCCCTATAATTAAGGCCGGAAGGTGCACTGACAAAGTATGCCGTAACAGGTTCTTGTGTTTTTGTAGTTGTCGTTGGGGTATCTCCATCGGTCGGGGTTTTTACCGCTGTTCCTACCGTCGGAAGTGTCCCCACTAGTACGTTTTTTTTATTTTCCGGTGCTTCCTTACAACCTGTTAGATTGCATAAGATGGCTAAAAAGGCAATATGGAATACGATTTTCATCTGTTACTCGATTTTATAATCTAATTCAAAGTTAAAATGGTATTAGTTCAAAAGGAACCAATCTCCTCGTTCATTGTCCATTTGCTTTTCTTGCATGCATTTTCCGTGCTGTGGGGATGCAAAACCCTTGTGGAGTCCGTATATCAAAAAAGCAATTTCGTTATTGATGTCCTAGTTTAACCCGGATTATGCATTAGAACTTCGTAATGAAGCTTTTAGCTGCGATAAAATATGACATTTTATGAATGTAAGCATAGCCCCGAAACTTCGGGGCTACCGTTACATTTAAAAATGTAGCGTAGCACCATATTTTGAAGTAGCTGGAAGCTGTAATAGATTTTCTAATGCATAAAGCGGGTTTAATACCTCCATAACCGTAACGGTAAATTGTTATAAAGGTTGTCCGTAATGATACGCAATAGCGGTTTTCGTATTTTTCGGAACACTAAGGAGCGACGTTAGATGATAAAGAAAGGGAAGCAAAACCCCTGTAAAACCCCATGGCCCACTAAAAAAGCTATGGAACAGATATACCAAAAGCATCTTTGGGGTGGTAAGGAGCATATCTTTTATTCGGGCGACGGCTCTCATGCTCCAGAAATAATCGACCCCTATATCCATTGTATGGTCTCTTTTTTTAGTGCTTTTAAACCCTTGTTGCGTGTTTGTGATCTGGGATGTGGCGATTTTAACATCGGACGGGCATTTGTTCCTTATACGGCGACCTATACCGCGGTAGATATTGTACCCTCGTTGATTGCCTACAATACCGAAAAATTCAAAGATGTTAAGGTAAGCTTTCGGTGTGCGGATATCGCAACGGACCCCTTGCCATCTGCTGATTGCGCTGTGTTACGACAGGTGTTGCAGCATTTATCAAATGCCGAAGTGGCCCAGGTAGTCGCCAAACTGGTCCGCTATAAGCATGTTGTTTTAACGGAACATATTCCCGAGGGAACTTTTGTACCCAATACGGATATTATTTCCGGTCAGGGTACGCGATTGAAAAAGAATAGCGGATTGGTACTGACGTCCGAACCGTTCCGTTTGCGACCCAAAAAGGAAAAACGGTTGTTGTCTTTAGTTCCCGAAAAATACGGAGGTCGTATCGTAACCACATACTACCAAATGTTCTAAAGATTTGGAATTGTGAGTTCAAACCTTTCTTTTGTCTTTGATGTAGCACCCAATTTTTGATAAAAAGCGATTGCGTTGGAATTGAAATCGGGCGTTTGCCATTGCATGCTGGAGCAATTTTCTTTTTTTGCAATGGTAAGTACCCTGTCCATCAAAAGGCTTCCCCAACCTTTTCCCCTTGAAGATTCCCTTAAAAATAGGCAATCCAGATACATATAGTACGCAGCATCCCAAGTGGAAAACTGTTTGATAAAGGTCGCATAGCCCATTAACCGGTTTTCTTCTTCCAAAACCAAACATCTTAAGCGGGGTTCGTTCCCAAAAAGGGCATCGGCCAATAAGGTAGATTTGTTTGTTGGGTCGTACGACGCCCGTTCAAAAAGCGCATGCGCCCGACAGAGGGCCACAATTTCTGTCAAGTCTTTTTTTTGGGCATATCGGATATCCATGATAAGGGATTTTTGGGGTTTCTTAAGGGTATTGTATTACTTAACCTTTAAAACGGTATAAAATACAGGTCAAAGTACGATAAAAGTAAACACTGTTTCCAAATGTCAATCGTACCTTTCCCTGTCTGTTATAGTTCCCAAGGGGTTCAGCATGCACAACTCATTATGGAGCCTCCGGTAGGTGCCGTTCCTTCCGTGGCGTACCCATCAAATTTCCACCATTCGAGACCTCCGACCAACTCTTTTACCTTAAAACCAAGTTTTGCCATTTGCAATGCCCCTTTTGTGGACGCATTGCAGCCTATACCATCACAATAGCACACATACGTTTTTGAGGGATCAAGATGCGCGGTGTTTTCCGTATTCATTTCCCGGTGCGGCAGGTTAATGGCCGTAGGGATATGCTCTTTTTCGAACCCGAACGCTTTTCTGGTATCCAATGCTACAACGCTCTCCTCGTTTTCCAAGGCATCCCACAGGTCCGATGGGTCCATTTGATAGGCTAATTTGTTTTCGTAGAATTCAATTTGTTTTTTCATAAGACGTATGTTTTAGGCAAGCTAAAGTAGTTCGTCCAATGCCTTGGTGACAAAAGGAAAATATGAGCCTTTTTAAGGTGAGGCTGAATATTTTTCAGTTTTGGTGGTTTGTCAAAACAGTATCTTTATAAAGTATGGAATTAAAGTATTTTAGATTGATAAAGACCATTACGGAAGAGGGCAGTATTGCCAATTCTGCCGACAAACTTTTTTTGACCCAGTCCGCCTTGAGCCACCAACTCAAGGATTTGGAGCAGCGTTTGGGTTTTAAGGTCTTTTATCGCAAGCGCAATCGATGGGAGTTAACAGAGGAGGGTCGGGAACTGTATCTTTTGGGAAATGTGCTTTTGGAGCGTATTGAAAAAGGTTTTGCAACGATCGAACGGTTGCGAAAAGGTACGGTAGGAAGTGTTAAGGTAAGCACGGAGTGCTATAGCTTTTATCAGGGACTACCGGGATTTGTCCAAAAAATGGGACTGTTGTATCCCGGTATGGATGTGGCATTGATCTTAGAGGCAACACACCGGCCCGTTGCAAAAGTAGTATCCAAGGAAATTGATATTGCCATCGTTACCAAAAAACCGACGGACAAAACACTCTCCAGTGTAATGGTATATGAGGATGAACTATTTGCACTGATCCATAAAGAAAATCACCTGGCGGGAAAGGCCTTTTTAGAGGCACGGGACTTCTCCAAAATACATTTGATCATCCATTCGTATCCGTTGGAAACCGTTTCCGTATATGAGCAATTCCTAAAACATCATGCCTGCACCCCGCAAAAGGTTTCGGCCATTCCACTTACAGAAGTGGCATTAGAAATGGTGGCCGCAAATATGGGTATAATGTGTATGCCAAAATGGGCATTGCGCTCGTTTAAAATTGCTTCGGACCTGTTATTTGTGCCTATCGGTAAAAGTGGTTTGAAACGAACCCATTACGTAGTATTCAGATCGGAAGACAAGCATAAGAAATACTTGAACGATTTTATCTCCAATTTCGGGGAAACCTTTGCCGTAAAGGAGGCACTTTAAAAAACGCTCCAATGATTTGGGCAATATGTGGATCACGATTTGGATGCTCGTGGTCTCGTCGACTTCCCTTGCAAAGCCAACAGTAACCGTTTAAGGGTTTGAACACGCCCTGGTCCGGCAATCGGTCCGTGGTTTAAACCGGATGGCGGTATTGTTGGTGCGACGAACGGTACTGGGGAAATTCATGACAACTGCATTATCACGGACCGAGGTATGCTTTTAAGCTTTTCAAAAAAAATCAAAAAAGTGTAACCTTTTTTTCATTTGATCAATCCTACAAGTGTAATCTTTTAAAAACAAGAATTATGAATGATTTTATTTTTGGCCCGGGAATCGTGTTGATCGTATTGTTCGCCGCTGCCGGCTACACGATTTATACGTTTATAAAAGCTTCACATTTAGAGCGTATGGCGAAAATTGAAAAAGGGATCGATACCGCCTCATCGCCGAACAGCGCACAGTATCTGATATTAAAATTGGGAATGTTCATGGTCGGGATCGCCATCGGCTTGCTTTCGGCCCATTTTGTTGAAAAGACATTTCAAATTGACGAAGTTGTTTTCTATCCTTCTTTTATGCTGCTTTTTGGAGGTATCGGTTTGATTGCCTCGTTTTTCTGGTCAAAAAAGTTGCAACGCAATAATTAAGACGAATGGAGGCCCATTATATAGATGCGGTTTTAAAGGGAAATGCCAATGCCTTTGGATATTTCATAAGAACCTATCAAAACCAAGCTTTTTCGCTGGCCGTTTCCCTGGTAAAGCGGGAGGCCGATGCGAAGGATGTGGTGCAAGATAGCTTCGTTGCGGCCTATTCTTCTTTGGGCAATTTTCGAAAGGATGCCAAATTTTCTACATGGTTTTATCGGATCGTGGTCAATACGGCATTACAGTTTTTAAAACGACAAAAACGCAGGAGCGAAGTCGTATCGGATTAGGTGATTACCGATGATGAAAAAACGGCAGTCAATTCCGCTCTTACACAATTGCGGCAAGAAGATCTAAAACGGCTCGTGGTCACGGTTTTTAAAAAAATACCACCCAAAGAAGCGATGGTGTTGCAGCTCTACTATATCGATGACCAAAATATTGCGGAGATTATGGAAATAACGGCTTTTTCCAATTCCCAGGTAAAAGTACTGTTACATAGGGGGCGAACAACTTTTTATAAACACATGGAAAGCGAAGACATTAAAAAACCTTATTGATATGGATGAAAAAGATGACTTAAAGGAAGTTTTGAACGGTATCGATCAACTGCACACTCCGGTCGATCTGGAGGGCGCAATTTTACAAAAGATAGCGGAGGAGGAACGTATAAAGGCGCAAATAGCCCGCTATCGGACCAATGGCTTGAGAGCATTATGGGCGTCACTGGTACTCACGGTAATTTTAGCGGTGCTTTTCAGTCTGCCCAACAGTGTACAAACGGCCGAATACGCCATTATGACCTATGCTTCTGTAGGCGTAACGCTTTTGGTCCTTTTTGTTCAACTCGAAATTGGACGGACGAACGGTTTAAATCACTTAAAAACAAATGGATTATGAAAGGTAATAGACAAATAAAGCGGACGAACTACAATAGAAATTACATGATCGCCCTGGTATTTTTGGCATTGATATCCTGTATGTCATCGGGAACATTAGCTGCCCAAATGACCAAAACACAAATCGACAGTATTGTCAGCGATGCCATGACTTCTCTGGACCATACGGTGGGGTTTGCCATTGGTGTGGTCAAGGACGGGAAAATTGTACATGCGAAAGGATATGGCAAAACAAGGGCAGGTTCCGGTGTGCCGGTAACCGCGGATACCCCTTTTGGGATAGCGTCCAATTCCAAGGCGTTTACCGCTACGGCATTGTCCATTCTGGTAGAAAGGGGAACATTGCATTGGGACGACAAGGTAGTAAAGCACATACCGGAGTTTACAATGTACGACGATTATGTAACCAGCAATTTTACCGTGCAAGATCTGTTGACCCACCGTAGTGGGTTGGGGCTGGGCGCGGGAGACCTAATGCTCTTTCCCGATGGTTCCAATTTTACGATGAATGATGTACTAAATGCTTTTCAGTATTTTAAACCTGTTTCCCCTTTTCGAAGCAAATTTGACTACGATAATCTGTTGTACTTGGTAGCGGGCGAGCTTATCGCAAGGGTCAGTGGAAAACCTTGGTCCGACTTTATTGAAGATGAAATTTTGAACCCCCTGCAAATGCAGCATTCCTATGCCAGTTATGGCGCTGCCGCAAATACGGAGACCATCGCCGTAGCACATGGGTTCAACGGTAGTTCTTTAAAAGCGGTGAACGCTCCAATTTCAAAAGGAACGGTTGCGGGTCACGAGGGATTGAACGGTGCCGCAGGTGGAATGTGGTCAAGCGCTAGGGATATGTGTAACTGGATGCTAGTACAGTTGAACAAGGGAACATATGGTGCCAATTTGGACAAAAGCCTGTTCGCACCGCACCAACAAGATGAAATGTGGCGGATGCATACACCTATGGCACAGCAACAAGACCCCAATTCACCCTTCAAGGTACATTTTTCGGGATATGGATTGGGTTGGTTTTTGTCCGATTTTAATGGCTTTTTTAAAGTACACCATTCCGGCGCCATTGCGGGAATGTCCTCCGAAGTAACGTTGATTCCGGAGCTTGATCTCGGTATTGTAGTATTGAACAATTCGGACGGTGCGGGACTTTTAAACGGCTTACTGGGTTTTGTCCTATTGGAGGAATACCTGCAGTTGGAAACCGGAATCAACTGGATGGAAATGGCCGCTGGTATGCAAGGACAGCAGCAAATGGGAGACCCCGATGCGGAGGAAGTCTGGCGGACCGTTGCGGCGAATAAGAACAATACCGTTCAAACCAAGAACTATGTGGGCGTATATGAAGACGATTGGTTCGGGAAGGTCGAAATTTTTGAGAAAGGGGGCGACCTTTGGTTCCGATCGGAAAAGTCTCCCCGATTAAATGGTAAGATGGCGTTTTACAAGGATACCACCTTTGCCATTAAATGGGAGTATCAAGATATGAACGCAGATGCCCTGGCCGTATTTACATTAAGTGAAAACGGTAGCGCACAGCATATAAAAATGAAAGGAATTTCAAGGTTTATCGATTTCAGTTTCGACTTTCAGGATCTAGATCTAAATCGGATTCCTTCCCCTTTAGAAAGTACCGGTACGGGCCGTTATACCATTTTTGCTTTAAAATCACCCAAATAAAAAGCAGTCATTTTTTGTTTAGACGAAAAAGAAAAACTAAGCATAGCAAGTAGCTACGGTTGTTTTTTATTTTGAAGTATAAACGGAAAAGGGCAATTTTTAATGGGTAATTTTAAGGTAGAAATGGTATTAATACAGTATTGTAGTGGTTTTATTATAATGGAACAAAGAACGGTGGTTTCTTAAATTTTGAAACCACCGTTTTCATTGGTCACGTTCGTTAGTTGAACGGTGGAACAATTTCCGTATCCACATTTTTAGTAACGTCAGAAGTGGCATTAAGTCGGCAGTCTTACTGGCATTCCGCTATATATGGATTACGAAACCTTCTAGGCTCAACCGTTTACCGCAACTTTGATACCATGTAGAAAAAAAGAATTTCACTCTTTTTCCATAAACCTATGTATTTTAAATACACGCTAGTTTCAGTTTTTGGAATTCGGCACCTCCATTGGTGGTAAGGTGCTTATTCTTTTTTTCTTTGATAATACATGACCAGACTTGCTTTGGCCAGGGTGTTGTTCCAAAGGTTGTAGCCGACCACTGCTGGGTTGGTGTCGGCACTAAGGCCCAACGAAGCTGTTTTAAGGGCGTAAACCGTAATGATATATTGGTGCAGTCCATGACCTTCTGGCGGACATGGCCCTCCGTAGCCTTTGCCCCCAAAATCGGTAACGCTCTGAATGGCGCCCTCCGGTGTTAAATTAAGATCTGGGTTACCACTTCCCGATGGTAGTTCGGTGGTACTTTCCGGAATGTCGAATACCACCCAGTGCCACCATCCGCTACCGGTTGGGGCATCCGGGTCGTACATGGTTACCGCAAAACTTTTGGTGCCCTCCGGGGCATTTTTCCAGGACAACTGCGGCGATTGATTTTTTCCGGTACAACCAAAGCCATTAAACTCTTCGGTAACCGTTGCTTCCCCTCCGATAGCGCTGCTCGATAGGGTAAACGTACTTTGTGCAAAAAGGCTGCTCGATAGGACGGCCATTACCAATAAAAGAAAACTTGATTTTTTCATTTTTATGTTTTTTTAGTATTGAAGTGGTTTAAACTTTTTCAATTGGCTAAAAAATCATGAATTTTCGCTTCAATCCAAAAAGTTGAAATCACTTCACTACAAATTTAGGGTGCATGGGGCAAAGTTCAGCATTTGATTGTGCTCAAAAAGTGTTGCTAAAGGTTCATTGATCATGGATATTAGTGGAAAGGGTACACTTCAGGGAAAGACGTTCCTTCGAGTGTTTGGAGTTACAAATCCTTAACAATTTTACGGTCGCACCCATTGGTTCGCAATTTTTATTGATTGCAAAATAGCATACAGCTACATTAAGCCTAGGTTGAAAAAGAATATTATTCTATTCCCACATGCCTCTGTATTTTAAATGTAAGGCGGTTTAGTTTTGTTGGTACTGTTTTGGTGTTACTCCAAATTTAACTTTAAATGCCTGAATAAAATTGGACAAGGTCTCATAACCCACCTCCTCATAAATATCGGAGGGTCTTTTTGATTCGCTTTTTAATAAGAAGGCGGAATATTCGAGCCTTTTATCATGAAACCACTTGCCGGGCGCACTATTAAAGTGTTTTTCGAATGCTCTTTTAAAGGTAGATACGCTCATGTCACATAAAAACGCCAGTTCTTCTACACGGAGTTTGTTGAGTCGGTTTTGTTGCACTGTTTGTATAAAACGCTGCGTGTGATCATCTCTTTCGGCAACTAGGGAATGTATAAAAGAAGTACCGTTTTGCGCTATTAAGTATAACATTATTTCCTCGAACTTAACTTGTAAAAGGGCTTCTTGAACGGTTTTTGAAAGTTTGGAAATATGAAGGATGCTATGAACAAATCCATGTAAATACGAATTGTAGTCAAAGGAATATGTAGCACGACGTTGCAAAGTTTCAAGAGGATCTAGTTCAAATTTTCGTATAAAATCCAGAATGGCGTCATTCTGAAAGAAAAAGAGGACACTGCGGTACCGCTCAAAATTGTCGGACAGTTTTTCGGTCATTAAACAGTTCCCCGATTTCATTAATAGAAATCTTTTCGGGTCTATGATGCATGAGGCGTTGTCAAAAAAAACTTCTTTGGTTCCCTCTTGTAAAAAACTAAATGTATTGGTTTGCAGCAAAATCTGTTGTTTGGACATTTCTGTTCCACTTTCATATTCAAAGACCGCTAACAATGGTAAAGGGGCCGAGAGCAATTCTTGCGGTAAGTGAACCGTCTTCATTTTTTAGTTGTTTGTGTTTTGCCCAGGTTGGGAAAGTCCAAAGTCGTAGGTATTACCCAAAACGCGTCTCAGGGTGGCCAGCTGTCCGCAATGCCACATCGTGTGTTTGATGTTCCAGTCGACGGCCTTGTACTTGTTTTTGGCTATGGGGTGTTCCACCTTTCCGGGGACCAAGGCGGAGGAAAGGTCTTTTTGGTCCAATGAACTTATAACTGCAATCGATTTTTTTTCGATAAAGTCCAAATGTTCATGCAAAAGGGAAGTCGGTAAGGCCTCAGTGGTATTGGCAGGTGAGGTTTTAAAGGCGTACAATTGGTTGTATTTTTTCAAGGGTAGGTGCTCCAGTACGTCGCGTTGGTGACCGGTGACGACGAGAATGGAATGGTAGTAGGTACTAAGAATGATGTGCCCAACTTGCCAATTGATGCTCGATTCCAACACCTTGGGTACCTTGCCCCAAAGGTCTTCCGGCACCGGGTCGATCAATTTATGGACCCAGCTGTACGCGTCGGTTGTTTGCCGTACCAATAGTGCTACTTCGTTCATTTTGTCCGTTTCCAAACAAATTTAGCCAAAGTTGGGAAATGGGAAGTGCTTAAAATGGGATTGTTCCCAATTGTTTACACTCCACAAATTCAAGATCTACGTATTATGAATACCCCATGTATCGGCCGGAAAAATTTTTGTAAAACGTTTCGGAAGCTTGGCCTGAAAATGGATTTCTTTATCCGTAAATGGATGGGTGAACAACAAGGAATAGGCGTGCAAATAGAGTCCCTTTCCTTTTAAGATTAAACCCTCGTTGCCATATATATCATCACCCAAAATGGGATTGCCCATTTGGGAAAGGTGTTTTCGCAATTGGTGTCTCCTTCCGGTTTTGGGGTGTAAAAGTACCAGATTGAGCAGTCCGAATCTGTCCGAAGGCACCGAACCACAAACGGTGTAGTTCGTTTGGGATGGTTTTCCGTCCACTTCCGTGGTAATGGTTCCTTTAGACGGCATTTTCCCAATCGTCACGGCGTAGTACTCTTTTTCGATGGCCCTTTGTTCAAACCTCTTGTTCAAAGCCCTGATGCTGCTCGCTGTTTTCCCGACCAATAAAATACCGGTAGTGGCAAAATCCAAGCGATGAACGGGTTGGGGTCGGGTAGCATCGGGCAATAAACTTGGCGCAATATTTTTAGGGAGGCCATTGGCAACGGTTTTCAACACGTTACCATTGACCAGAAGACCGGCAGGCTTGTAGATTAAGGCCAAATGGTCGTCCTCGAACAACACCGATAAGCGTAGGTTTACTTTTTTTACATGCTCCGAGTCTTTAAAAGAAGATAATGAAATACGCTCCCCACCGCGGATAAGGGTGGCGGTGGAGGCGATTGTACCATTTACTCGAATGCATTCTTTTTTCAATATCTTTTTTAGGGCGGACTTTGTAGCTACCGTGGTAAAGATGCCTACGCCGTATTCTTGCAGTCGCATGGGGGAGGGGAGGTCGGGGACGATATGGAATTCGGTTTCCTTGATAGCACGGATATTTTTTAAAAGTAAGCATCTTAGATTAAAAGAATCAGTAAGTAGCGGTAGTTGCTCCCACACTTTTAGGTAGTCAAAGACCATAACGCAAAAAAACCCTCTGATTTCTCAAAGGGTGCTAGTAGCTAAGACACAAATATCTAACCAATTACTTTCAGATATGAAAGCATTAATCAACTACATAATCATAGCTTTAAATAAGCGATTAATGCCCGAACAGAAGCCTTAATAACCACCATTTTGTTTTGGAATTATGTTCTTGGATGTGTGAATCTTCTTGAATATCTACAACTTTTAAAGGAGTCATTTTCGATTTCATAAAACTTATCCCTTTCATCATCTTCAATTTTACGGATTTTACGAATTCTCTCATCGCTCCACGTAGAAGCCCATTCGACTTTACCATATGTAATCCAATAATGGGATTTACAATCAAAACCCCAATTTCCAATAGATGGATTTAGAGTTACAGCTTCACCATCGTAACTCATCCTCCAACCCATTGGTGATAGCGGGGTATTAACCTCAATACCACAACTACAGGCACAGTTATGAATTACTGTTCCATAATCTAAAGATATATACAAGACTCCATCTTCGATTATTTCTGGTATAAATTCTACAAACTTATGTTGAACTATCATTGTTTTCTATATGATTCACATTAATTGAGTAAGAACTGTCATGTTCATTTTCAAGGTCATTGAGAAATCCATATAGCTTCTTCCACTTCATGACTGCAAAAACAGCATTTAAAGCATTTAGTTCAGCTATTTGAATATTCGTAGAATAATCTGCATCATCCGCATCTTCAAATGAAACACGACCTTCCCAAATATGATTTCTTTTTTCCTGAGTACTTGTAGTTGTTCTCACCATTCCTATTAAAGATTCATCAACACGCTCAACTCCAATACCAGTATCTATAAAAGAGATTTTTAGACTTTCTAGTTTCTCAAATATCTCTTTCTTAGCTTCGCTTCTATCTATACAAACAAAAACAAAATCTAAGTCATTTAGAAGACCTAAATTCGTTTTATTGATGTATAATTCATGTGATACTATATGTCTATGCATTTTAGAGTATATGCGACTGTAATACTCAACTTTCGCAGTAGATTCATTTAACTCTTCCAAGGATGGAGCACTAGGCGCTCTAAAAGCATTATGCTGTAAAAATTTATCACCATCAAACAAATGAATCTCTCCTACAAGCGTTTTAGCAACAAAATCTAAAATATAAGAACCCGTACCACCTAAACCGATAATACCAATCTTTAATCCAGATAGCTTTTGATTGATTACGTCAATTTCAGCTTTTGAAGAATTTGTATCACTATAATTCAGAACAGACTCCATTTCTTGTAATTCTATAGCTTTGTATGTCTGAGCAGTTACACTATTATCAAAATACTGAGCTGGAGCTGAGATAATTTTAACATACTGAGTTATTTTCTCAAAATAATCAGGGTAACCATTAACAGGTTTGTTTGAAAATGAATGATTGACCGTAATACCTTCTGCAAGTTTTGATGTGTTACTAGCATGTTTTATCTGAGTAATAATTGTTCCATCGATATTACAAGGAAACTCACCCGCAAAATAAATTACATGTGTGTTTGGTTTTGTAACACGATTATTTTTGGGGAAGGCTACAGGAGCTGTTGCCCGTGACGGCACTGTTCTCCCAAAAGGTCCTGAGCTGGCAATCGGTCTACCATCATTATCGGAAGTGGTGCCTTGAAGGAACCTTCCTTGATTGTTGGACGGCCATCTTAAAACGACACAGGGACAGTCTCGACCTTTCCAGCGTAGACCTTGACGGGAGCCATACCTCTTGTAAACGTGGCGGCGAGGCCGTGGAATACCAAGCACGGAAGAGGATGAAGACCACCCCCGAAGCGTCGGGGCACTCTACCTGACCGATCGCCAGGGGCTGCCCTTGGCCATGTCGGAACCTGTGGCGGGCAACCGTAACGACCTTTACGAGATCGAAGTGCAGTTCGAAGTGGTCACCAAAACGCTTGACCAAGCGGACATCAGGACGGACGGCCTGTTCCTGAACGCCGATGCAGGGTTCGATCCAAAGGATTTCAGGGCCGCATGTTCGGCCAAGGAAATCAATGCCAACATCTGTTTCAACAAACGCAACAGGAGCGCCGACGATAGGAACGAATATTTCGACCAAGACCTTTATGATCAAAGGTATGCCGTTGAAAGGACCAATGCATGGATGGACAGCTTCCGTTCTCTGCTCAACAGGTTCGATACCACCATCGCAAGCTGGAGGCTTCAACTATCTGTCGTTCATTGTCTTGGTGCTAAGAAAATTCAAAATGAAAAAGTTTAAATGAGTTCATTTACTGATATGGGGATAAATATAGGGGCTTACCCTCATTGACATTAAGGCATATGCTAAGCTATATTTATTGCTGATTATCGATCAATACGATAATCACATAAAGTAATTTAACGTTCTAACAAATAATATAAGATGGGAGCATTTCAGCAAACACCAATTAATGGTAGCATAGAAAAAATCATTGTAGTAGGCGGGGGAAGTTCTGGTGCTATATCGGCGGCTTACTTATCCAAAGCGTTGGGCAGCAACGTGGAGGTACAATTGATTGAGTCTCCAAACATCAGCAAGATCGGGGTAGGTGAAGCTACCATACCTACCATCAAAGAAGAAGTGTTTGACTTTTTGGGGATTCCAGAGGAAGAATGGATGCCTGTTTGTAAAGGAACTTACAAGACTGGTATACGGTTTGATAACTGGAAAAGAAGCCCTACGGAAGGTGGAGACCGCTACTGGCATGCATTTGGAGAACTACCTACGGTACGCCGGGTGCCGCTTTCTCATATTTGGTTACACAACTACCTTGATGGTCACCACGCACCGATGGATTATACCTGCTACTCTACCCCGTTGCTTTGTGACCACTACAAATCACCCAAATACCTTGACGGCACCAAAGCCATCCATTATGCTTACCATTTTGATGCTACGATCCTGGCCGATTTTCTGATTGACTGGAGTGTCAAACACTTAGGGATTACCCAAACATTTGCCGAGCTGGTAGGTGCCGAGCGCAACGAAGAGGGCAATGTTACCACGGTGATCGACACCGATGGCAACCGCTACGAGGCAGACTTATTCATTGATTGTTCTGGTTTCAAAGGCTTTTTGATCCAGGAAGCCCTCGAAGAACCCATAGTAGAGTTCAAGGACAGTCTGTTGACCGACAGCGCCGTGGCAGTCAATATCCCCAACGAATCAGGCAACCAAGACCTCAGGCCTTTTACCTCTGCCACTGCCATGGAGGCTGGCTGGGCTTGGAAAATCCCACTTATGGAAAGATCGGGCAACGGTTATGTATATTCAAGCCAGTTTAAAACCCCAGAAGAGGCACAAACCGAGATGGCCAGGCACTTGGGACCTGAAAAGGTAAAAGGAAGGGATTTCAGGCATTTTAAGTTTAAGTCTTTCCGACGTAGACGCTCATGGGTCAACAATGTGGTGAGCCTCGGGTTGGCGGGAGCATTTCTCGAACCACTCGAAAGTACCGGACTCTACTTTGTATACGCCTCACTTTACCAACTCACATGCTACTTCCCCGGTAAAAAGATAAACCCTGCACTGCGGGACAAGTTTAACGAACGGGTCAATTTCATGGTAGATGACGTAAAAGATTTCATCATTCTCCACTTCTGCACTTCCGGCAGGACGGATACCCCCTTCTGGTTAGCCAACAAACATGATTTGGTGATCCCCGACCCTCTTCGTGAAATACTAGACTTGCAAATGTCTGCCGTGCCTGTCAACAGGTCATACAGTTCCAACGAAGGACTGTACGACACCCTGGACTCTAGCTTCGACAGGTTTTGGACCAACTCCAATTATCAAAGCATCCTGGCAGGAGTAGGTTATCTGCCCAAAGAATCAATGCCACTCTTGAAGGTACGACGTGATATCCTGGAAGAAGGGCAAAAAGTAGTGGACGAAATCAGAAAGAAAACCCAACATCACCTAAACAACCTTCCATCGCACCATGAATACCTTAGTCACCTGTACAGCCGTCAGGAGGCGCTCTCCCCTGTAGAGTGATGACAGGTATGGAGCAGACATGCTTGAACTAAGAATATTTATAAACTACCTAAATCTATCACTTATGATATCGGACGAAAAGCAAAAGTACGATAGTAAGGGTTATTTGTTGTATGAAGGATTTTACACCAATAGCCTGGCTCAGTCTATCAAAGAAGAAGCCAGGCGCGTGATCCATGAAGAGGATGATGAGCGAAAGATCCTGGAGAAATCAGGGGTGGCCCGCTCCTTTTTCTCCCCAGAAAATAACAGTGACCTATTCTACAGGCTCAATCGGGAAAAGAATATGCTTCGGCTGGCAAAAGAGCTGCTGGGCGGCGAGGTATACACTCACCAAACCAAGATAAACATCAAACACGCCTTGATCGGAGATGTGTGGGAGTGGCATCAGGATTTTATCTTCTGGGCCAAAGACGATGGCATGCCAGCCCCCAACGTGTTGACAGCCATGGTTTTTCTGGATGATGTCACAGAGTTTAACGGACCGCTCATGATCATACCCGGCTCTCACCAGATGGGAATGTTACAAGAGACTCAAAAGGCAGCAAGCAACCATGACAAGGAATGGAATGAAAAGTATGTAAACACCAAATCCTATCTCTCGGCTTTGTCTGCTGACTTGAAGTATACCCTGGGGCAACAAGAAATCTTGGGCATGGCAGAAAAGCGTGGAATCGTGTCGGCCAAGGGAAAGGCCGGGTCAGTATTGTTCTTTCATGGCAACTTGTTTCATGCCTCACCCAACAATCTGTCTCCTTGGGACAGGTATGTGTACCTGATTACCTACAACCGTGTAGACAATCAGCCCGATTTCCCTAAAAACCCCCGGCCGGCCTTTTTGGCCAACCGTGATTTTACCCCATTAGAAGCAATGGAGATGGCATACCCAGTCGTGTCGCCGGAAGTCTGCCAACCAGACATACAATACCCCATAAGCCGTTGAGTGCGCTCTGTACGCGAGCCTACCGGCTAATAATAACCTAATATGCAAGAAGATACCCTCATATCGTTACTCAGGAAATATAGTGTACAGGCACCTGACCAAATACTTTACAGGTTTTTGAAAAATGGCGAGGATCCGAGCCATGAAATAACCTACCAAGGGTTTGACGTGCGCGTGCGGTCCATCGCAGCAAGGCTCAAGCACCGGTGTGAAAAGGGCGATAGGGTCTTGATCGTTTACAATTCAGGCGTGGAGTATTTGTCAGCCTTCATGGCATGCCTCTATGCCGGGGTGGTGGCCGTGCCAGTTTACCCCCCTCGGAAAAACCGTAAAATGGCGCGTATACAGGCCATTATAGAAGATGCCGGGGCCGAGGTAGCCCTCACCGAAAGTGGCTTGTATCAAAGTATTGAAAAGCAATTGAAGGACGAGCCGGTGGCTGGGCTTTTGGAATGGATACCCACCGATACTTGGGACAATAGCCAAGCAAACATGTGGTCAGATCCAGGCATTGCCCCGGACACCATTGCATTTTTGCAGTATACCTCCGGCTCTACCGGTACGCCCAAAGGGGTGATGGTCAGCCAAAGCAACATTGTACACAATCTAGGGCTACAGCATACCGGCCTGTTGTCGCTCTCGCCACTGCGCATTGTAAGTTGGCTACCGCTCTATCATGACATGGGGCTCATCGGTAAGTCGCTTTATACCATTGCGTTCAAAGGCGAAATGACCTTTATGTCACCGGCCGACTTTCTGCAAAAGCCGATCCGTTGGCTACAGGCTATTGACCGCTACAAGGCCAATTATTCCGGTGCGCCCAATTTTGCCTATGATTTGCTGGTCAGCCGCATTACCGATGAGCAAGTGGCTACCCTTGACCTAAGTACGTGGAAAGTAGCGCTCAATGGCGCAGAACCCATTCGGCAGGAGACTATGCGCCGGTTTGTGGACAAGTTTGCCCCCGCAGGCTTTCAAGAAAGCACCGTCATCTCTGGCTATGGATTGGCTGAAAACACATTGAGCGTTTCCTCCATCCACGAACACACGGGCATCAGGAGTATCAAGGTGCGTAGTGAAGACTTGTACAACGATAAGGTTGTACCAGTGGAGGAACATGAAGATGGAGTAGCGTTGATAAGTTGCGGCAAGACCACCAATGGGCATAGCCTCTTGATAGCCCATAAAGATACACAAGAAGAACTGACAGAAGACCGGGTAGGGGAGATATGGGTAGGCGGGCCAAGCGTAACCCAAGGCTACTGGCAAAATCCCGAAAAAACAGCGGAAGTATATGGTGCTTACACTTCCGATACTCGAAAAGGCCCGTTTTTTAGGACAGGCGACTTGGGTTTTATACATCACGGCAACTTATATGTTACAGGGCGGCAAAAAGAATTGATTATTATAAGAGGTCAAAATTACTACCCCCAGGATATAGAGCGTGTGGTGCAAACGGCACACCCTGCGTTGAAAATAAATAGTGGTGCCGCGTTTGGTGTGGCGAATACTGAGGGCGAACGACTGGTTATTGTGCAGGAGGTGGAGCGTGTATGGGTGAGAAAGTTAGCTTTTGAGGAAGTTATTGGGGCGGTCCGACGTGTGGTCAATTCGGAATTTGGCTTACAAGTAGCGGATCTTGTATTGATCACACCCAATTCATTACCAAAAACTTCGAGCGGTAAAATTCAGCGTCGGGGTTGTAAAGATGCTTATCTGGATGATGAATTGAAGATTATAGCACAGTTAGCAAAGGACAATGATAAAGAGAAAGTACAAGTGCCAGATGCTGAGCAGCCAGTAGTGATGGAAGTAGAACACAAAGCGGAAATCTTTAAGTTTTTAGCGGAAAGTGTAAATAATTATTCAGGTGTAAGGATTGATGAAATTTCATCAGGTACTAGTTTGGAATCGATTGGGCTAGATTCTGTACATGCCATTGCTATCAGTGGTGATCTATCCGAATGGCTCGGGCGAAGTTTACCACCTACGTTGTTTTACGACTATCCGACTATGGGGCAGTTGGTAAGCCACCTTGTAGGCGAAACACCAAGCCAAAAGCCCTTAAAGCAAGCGTTGCAAGCTCCGATTGCGATTATTGGTTTAGCTTGTGAATTTCCAGGTGCTGAAGATGCTACTGCCTTTTGGGAGATGCTCATCGCTGGCAAAAGCGGTATTGGAGCGCCAGACGAGCTGCGTACAGCGTTGACCCATGACAATCCTGAGGTAGCATTTAAGCAAGGAGGTTACCTGGAAGGAATCGATCAGTTTGATGCTGCTTTGTTTGGCATCATGCCCCGCGAAGCGATGCAAATGGATCCTCAACAACGCAAGTTGTTACATACTGTTTGGCGTGCATTAGAGGATGCAGGGATTGCCCCCGAAAGCCTTCGCGGTACCGAAACAGGTGTTTTTGTAGGTGCCAGTACATTTGATTATGCCAATAACTTGTACCAGTCAGGACATACCAACGACCACTATTACGGTACAGGCAACTCAAATAGTATACTGGCTAACAGACTCTCGTATCTTTTTGACCTGCATGGGCCCAGCATGAGCATCGATACTGCCTGCTCCTCTTCGCTGGTAGCCATACACCAGGCATGCCAGAGCCTGCGGCATGGTGAAAGTACGCTGGCATTGGCAGGTGGAGTCAACCTGATCCTCAACGAAGCAGTGACGGAAGCCTTTGGGCGGGCAGGTATGCTTGCCAAAGATGGTCATTGTAAAACATTTGATGCCAGTGCCGATGGTTACACCCGGTCCGAAGGGGCGGGTGTAGTCATACTTAAGCCATTGCAGGAGGCAATAGATGATAACGACCAGATATACGCGGTGATCAAAGGGACGGCCATCAACCAGGACGGCAAGACCAATGGCCTGACGGCCCCCAATGGGCCAGCACAGCAAGCTGTGGTTCGAAAAGCGCTGAAAGCCGCAGGACTGGCACCAAAAGAAGTGGGGTACGTAGAGTGCCATGGTACGGGTACCCCACTAGGTGACCCGATAGAGGCCAACGTGCTTGGAGGAGTGTTGGCTGAGGGCAGAGAAGCTCATGAACCTTGTTATCTAGGCACTGTCAAGGCCAATATTGGGCATTTGGAAGCCGCCGCAGGCATTGCGGGACTCATCAAAGCTACCTTAGCCATACAAGTGGGGAAAGTGCCCGGAAACCCTCAGTTAAAAACATTGAACCCCGAGATAAAACTTGATGGGGAATTGTTTAAAATACCCCATACGCCTGTGTCATGGAACGGTCAAAGTAGGCATGCAGGCGTTAGCAGCTTCGGATTTGGCGGTACCAACGCTCATGTAGTGATCGGGGAAGCGCCAGCCCAAACACCTCATGAACCAGATCAGCACCCTGCTGAACTGTTTTGCCTGGCAGCACACACCGAGTCAGCATTGGCGGTTTTGGCAAGGCAGATGATGGCGCGTTATGAAACCTCAGCGGTCGATCAGCAGCAATTGAAAAACCTGGCAGGCAGCCTGTTGAATAACCGGGGCGTATTACCACATAGACTAGCTTTCAGTGCTAAAAACGCTGAAGAGGCGGTAGCATGTTTGGATGGCTGGCTCAGCAAAGCACCTGCTACGCCTGTGTACGATCGTCAAAACACAGGGCAGAAAAAAGGCAAAATAGCCTTGATGTTTAGTGGTCAGGGTGCACAGTATGCAGGCATGGGAGAGGAATTGTACCGCTATGCCCCTGAATTCAAAAAAGTGATCGATCAGTGTGCATCACTGCTGGAAAAAGAAATTGACTACCCCCTTAAACAGCTTTTGTTTGGAGGTGATGACATGGATGGTGCCTTGCATAAAACTGCCTATACGCAACCAGCCCTGTTTGCAATCGAATATGCAACCGGCCGGCAGTGGATGGCATGGGGTGTGCAGCCCGATTGCCTTATTGGGCATAGCGTTGGCGAATTTGCGGCGGCTTGCCTGGCGGAAGTGTTCACATTAAATGAAGCCATCAAACTGGTAAGTGCGCGAGGCAGGTTGGGGCAGCAGGTGCCACCCAAAGGGATAATGATGGCCATACAAGCCGATGATGTTCGGGTGCAGCATTGGATCGGGCAAACCACAGGCCAGGTAGGCATTGCGGCTTACAATGGGCCTTCGCAAACAGTGATCACTGGTGACAAGGAAGCTGTCAGGGCTTTGGCAGCCGTGGCGGAGGCGCAAGGCGTGAAATGTACCCAGTTGGAAATATCAAATGCCTTTCATTCGCCAGTAATAGCCCCGATGGTGACTGGGTTTGAGCAGGTGGCCCAATCGATACAATATCAAAAACCTAAAATCCCCGTACTCTCTAACCTTACTGGTGAATTAGCCGGAGAAAACATTATGACCGCGCAATATTGGGTGAGCCACCTGATAGAACCAGTATCATTTTACCAAGGAATGCAAACGGCATTCCGCCTAGGAGTCAATACATTTATCGAAGCAGGGCCAAAACCTACACTTACAACGGTAGCCAAAACATTTGGCCCTCAGGATACAACCTGGCTAGTGAGTCAACAACAAACGCAGCCGGGATGGCAAACAATACTACATGCCCTGGCGGGATTGTACGTCTTGGGATACCCGGTAGATTGGGAAAAGATATATCCAAAGAGTTCCTATAATTTTGTAAAAACGCCGGGCTTACCATTCGATACCAGATCGTATTGGTTGGGAGATACGCGCCAACGTAAGACAGATGATCTGTTTTCAACTGTAGAAGGGCACCCTTTGATTGGCCATGCTTTGCAAACGGCTTCTACCTCAGAAACGGTCTATCATCACCAATTGCGCCATGAGTACCCTAAATTCCTTTATGAACATGAAGTGGCAGGGCAACCCGTATATTCGGCAGCAGCCTTTATTGAATGTTTTTTGGCTGTAGGGAGCGAGCGGTACCCCGCACTCAGGCATTTGCAGATACTGAAGCCATTCATACCGGAAGAAGGAAAGCAAATACAAGTCATCGTACGTGATTTAGGGAATGTACAAGAGGCATTGTTTTACAGTAAAGATGGCGAACAATGGCATTTACACACCCGTGGCCAATTCGGTGCTAATACTAATACTGCCATAAACGTCGCCCAATCAGAACTGGTATTCCTCAAGATACAAAAGCGCATATCGCGCGAAGTGGCGCTCGAAACGCTGTGGCAAAAACTAGCGGACAAAGGAGTTACCTACGGAGAAGAGTTGAAAAACTGGCGGCAAATTTGGGAAGGCGAGGGCGAAGCGCTAGGAGTAATGGCCGTGTCAAACACCATGCACCAACCTGTATACAGGCTTCATCCAGCCATTGTTGATGCGGGGCTTCAACTCTTGCCGCTTGTGATTCCTGAAGTTGACAATGGGAAAACGTATGTATTGCAAGCAACAGGCGAGGTAGTGCCCACTGGCGCGACTTTATCAACGGTGTGTTGGTGCCATGCCATATATGTGGAGGAAACTACTGGCGGATATTTGGTGAATTTAGCATTCTACACTGATGAAGGGGTGCTAATTGCGACCGTCAAAGAGGCACTATTGTGTGAAATGACTGTGAATACTTCCCTTTCCAATCAACATGACAAGCATTATCATGTACACTGGCAACTGAAAGCGGGGAATTATGCCCCTGTATTGGATCTAAATCCATTAACAGGCCAAAAGACAAACACAGACGAGCATCGCCTATTGAAGGACTACCAGCAACAGCAAGATGCTATGGAACATCGGGTATTGCTTTGGGTAAGGAATGCGATGTCTGCGATGGGTTTGGCACTTGAAGTAGGGCAAAAGGTCAGTTTTGAAGGGTTGTTAACATCCCTAAACGTATATAATGGGCAGCGTAGACTGTTCTACAGGTGTTTACAAATATTGGCAGAAGCCTCACTGATCCAGGAAGACGGTACCCAATTCACTGTAGTCAACGAGATCCGGTTGAGTAGTGCAGAAAAAAAGCGCCTTGACAACGCAGATGAAACTCAGGCAGGCGAACCAATCCAAATGGCGATGGTTGATCGTTGTGGCGCGGCATTGCCAAGGGTGCTTACAGAGGAAGGTTACGACGTATTAGGACTATTGTTCCCCGCCGATAAGTCATTGCCAGACGCTTCCACCGTATATCAAGAAACTCCGTTGGCAAAAGTACTCAACCAAAAAATCGAAGGGTTGATGCAAGCCACCGTAGAGGCTATTCCAGAAGGGCAATCTATCCGGGTGCTCGAAATCGGTGCTGGTACCGGTAGTTTGACACAGGCACTATTGCAGGTATTTCCTGCCGAAAGAACTAGTTACTGCTTTACCGATATCAGTAATGCATTCCTGGCACAAGCCGCTCAAAAATTTGCTGAATGCCCTTTCATAGAATTTCGTCAGCTCGATATAGAGGAAAGCCCCATTCAGCTGCAGTTTGAACCAGCGAGTTATGATATTATCATCGTAGCCAATGTACTGCATGCCACCAAGGATATTGGGTCATCTCTTTCACACATTCACCAATTGCTAAAGCCGGGAGGGCTGTTGTACATGTTAGAGTGTACCCAGGCCAGCCCAGTATTGGATATGATATTTGGTCTCACTGATGGATGGTGGAGGTTTGAGGATAATATCCTAAGGAAAAATTACCCATTGCTCAACCCAAAACAATGGGAAAATAGCTTGGATAAAGCTGGGTTATCAGAGTTTGTGTGTACACAAGCAGTCACTGAAAAAGGTAAGCCAGTAGGTCAAATGTCGATCATCACTGCTCAAAAAGGCAAAGACCTTTTAGTAAGTAGTAAAAAATGGATAGTGATAAGTAATAACGCCGCAAGTACTGCAAAGGTAGCCACGGCATTGCAGCCCTATGGTGATGAAATTTTACAATTAACGATACCCACACTCAATAATACAAAAGGCGCTACTGTAAACGGTTCGGGCAACAGTGAACATTGGCTCAGTCAATTGGCTGATCAGGCAAACCCTGAAAACGAAGTGTTCTTTGTATATGATCACACGATCACCGGGAGTGAGGACTCATCCACTCAGCTATATACTGCTTCTCAGGCACTATCGGAGTTATATAGCCAATTGACCGTGCACCCTATCAAAAAACTTCACTTGGTTACCTTTGGCGCTTACCCAGTGAATGATGGCGCTGACAGCTCCTCAGCAGTAGCGGTGCGTCCACTATGGGCACTCAACCTTACTGCCGCACTTGAGGGGTTGTGTGATACCTATAGTTATGATTTGGAGGGCGAAAACCCCGATTATCAGGCTTTGGTAAATCAGGCACTTGATCCTTTCAATGAAAATGAAACCCTTATTCGTGAAAACGGCCTATTTGTAAAGCGGCTCCATAAAGGGTTGCCCGACAACCAGGGGCAGTCATGGCATGTAAGGCCAGGTGCATGTTATTTAATCACGGGTGGTACAGGGGGCTTAGGGTTGTTGTCTGCCCAGTGGCTGGTGGAAATGGGAGCCACAGACCTTGTACTCATAAGCCGATCAGGAATAAAGAATGATGAGACATCCTCAGAAATCGGACGGTTGCGTGCGATGGGGGCAAATATACAGATCGTGCAAACTGATGTGTCGGACAAAGGAAGCTTAGGCAGTGAGCTCAAGCGTTTGCACCAGGCATTGCCGATTCGTGGTATAATCCACACCGCAGGCCAGGGTTCAGCGTCACTTTTGACCCAGGAAAATGAAACGCACTATCGCGAAGCATACACCGCCAAAGTCGAAGGGGCCTGGGCATTGCATGAGATTACCAAAGGCTGGCCGTTGGACTTTATGCTCTTCTATTCGAGCACGACTGGGCTGTGGGGTGCTAAAAACCTGGGAGCATATGCGGCGGCCAATGCAGCCTTAGACGCACTGGCAGCATACCGGATTGCCCAGGGATTGCCAGCGTTGACAATAAACTGGGGAACATGGGATACTGGCATGTTGGCCAATATAAGCCAGCAGAAATTACAAGCCGCCGGTTATAGGTTTTTGGAACATGCCGATATCCGTTTGTTAGGTGACGCGCAGAAAGTTGCTAACGGTCAACTAATGTTGGCAGACATAGACTGGGCGGTTTTCAAAAACTTGTACCCAATTCCCCACAGTCGCTTATTCGAAGAGATATCAGTAGAAGTAGCCCTCACAGCCACGGGCGATCAGGCCAATTCCTTTTCACGGCAATGGAACGAATGCCCTGTCGAAACAAGGCAAGATTTTCTGCTCGATTATTTAAGTCGTTTATGCGAAGGCTTGATGCGACTACCCAAAGGAACATTGACCACAACGGAAAGCCTGCAAAACTATGGGCTCGACTCGCTGGTTGCCCTGGAAGTCAAAAATACGGTATTGGCTCAATGTGGGGTGGCGATCGATTTGAGGCGTATGTTGCAAGGGGCCACTCTCCAGTGGCTAGTCAGTGAGATACTCCCCAATATACCCGAAGCAATAACAACCAATCCTGGTAACGAGCCATCTGATGATAACGCTACAGCGCCAACTACAGAGACCATTGATTTGCTGATGGACTTAGAAGACATGTGCGAAGAGGAGATGGACAAGTTACTCAAAGATTTGAGCTAAAAACTAATAACTATGAGTCTGGAAGAGAAAAAAGCCTTGCTTGCTAAGTTGCTAAAAGAAAAAGCAGCAAAAGAAACCCGCGATATACCATTGAGCTATGGCCAGCGGGCACTTTGGTTTTTGCAGCGTACAGCACCTACGATGAGTAGCTACCATGTAGCTTCGGCTTTCGAGGTAGCGCAAACACCGGAAGTATCAGCGTTGCAAAAGGCATTGCAACGGCTTGTGAATAGGCATGAGCTCATGCGCGCAACTTTTCCGATGCATAACAGGCAACCGGTGCAGCATATCGCTGGCCATATGCCCGTTGAGGTAGTGCAATACCCCCGTACTGTCGCCGAAAACACTGCCGAAGTGGTAGCGAAAGCTTATAAGTTGCCCTTCGATTTGGAAAACGGTCCATTGTTTCGCCTTGAGCTGTTCCCAACGGCAATAGGTAGCCATATATTATTATTTACGATCCATCATATCGTGTGCGATGGGCTGAGTGCGCTTACCCTGATGGAGGAACTGGGAGCTTTTTATGAAGCCGAAACCCAGGGAAGGTCCTTGGCGATGTGGCCATTGCAGGCTAGTTTTGAGGGCTTCGTGCGCAATGAGGAGAGCCTGTTGGCTGAACGAGAGGGGCAACGACTGGCAGCGTTTTGGGAAGGTTATTTACAAGGAGAGGTGCCCTTGTTACAACTACCCCAAGACAAACCCCATCCACAAAAGCCTGCATTTAAGGGAGGGAGCATACCCGTCACTGTCAACCCAGCCTTGCTATCACGGTTGCGGACGGTGGCACAGGTACAAAAAAGCACTTTATACTCGGTTTTGCTCGCCTCCTGGGCTTGTTTGTTGCGGTTGCACAACCACCAACAAGCCATGATGGTGGGAATACCCGTGCTCGGTCGCTATCACGAGCCTACCCGGAAGCTAGTCGGCAACTTTATGAACTCCTTGCCGCTCAGGGTTGGGGTGCCTACAGGTATTTCGTTTAGCGAACTGGTCGAAGCCATCGGACAAGATATGGCCCTGTTGTTGGAAAATATGGCCTATCCGTTTGCCCTGTTGGTAGAAAAATTTCCCAATGCCCGGCATGCGGGACGTACCCCTGCTTTCCAAACGATGTTTAATTTGCAAAAGCCAGATGAGCGGCACCCGCTAACTAACCTATGGCATGCAAAGAGTGCTGAAGCCAGCTCCAATTGGGGCGGGATGCGTGTAAACGCTTACCCGATGCCTCAACAAGAAGGGTTGTTTGACCTCATGGCCGATCTTGTAGAGCGTGACGAAGCAGTGGTGGGTAATATCAAATACAATTCGGAGATATTCGAGGAAAAAACGGTCATAAAGTTGTGCGAGCGTTGGATTCGTTTGTTGGAGTCTGTGGCAGTAGACCCTGCGATGCCTATTAGTTCCCTAAGCTTGTTTGGTGATGACGAGCGGCGTCAGGTGCTCCATACCTGGAACGATACTGCGATGCCCTTACCAGATACCACCGTGCCGGCATTGATCGCAAAGCAAGTGGCAAATGCCAGGAAAAAAATCGCTATTCGCCACCAAGGGTGGCAGGTGTCTTATGACGATATGTGGCAACAAGTAAACGGGTTGGCAGGCTGGCTGAAAAATACGCACGGCATCCGGCAAGGCGACAAGGTTGCACTTTGCCTGGAGCGTTCTGGCTATATGCCAATGATCATGTTGGCCATTTGGCAGGCAGGGGGAGTATTTGTGCCGATTGACCCAGACTTTCCCATAGCCCGTATACGTTACATGCTCGACGATAGCGGGGCCAAAATGCTCCTGGCAAATGCCGGGCATACGATATTGGAAGAAACCGCAATCCCGGTGTGTGATTTGGGAACGTACGATTGGGCTAAAAATGCGACAAAAGACAGCCATGAATTAGCAAATAATAAGGACGAAGCATACCTGATCTATACCTCCGGCTCCACTGGGCTACCCAAAGGCGTACTGATCGGTCATAGGCAATTCCTCAACTTCATGGAGGGAATGAAAGCGGGATTGGATCCAGGTCCCGACATCACACTATTGGCGGTAACTACCTATAGCTTTGACATCAGCCTGTTAGAACTATGCCTGCCCCTTGTGATCGGCGCTGAGCTGCAAGTACTCGATAAAAAATATATCAAAGACCCCTATGCCTTGGCTGCCAAAATGAGAAAGGTGGCAAGCCCTATGATGCAAGCGACTCCCAGCCTGTGGCAAATGCTCATAGAAAGTGGCTGGGAAGGCCACAATGCATTGATTGCTTTGTCTGGTGGCGAGCGGTTGACGCAAGATTTGGCAAAAAAACTGCTTCCAGCCTGCAATCGGTTATGGAACATGTATGGCCCGACTGAGACGACCATCTGGTCCACCATGCAAGAGATTAAAGCTGGGCAATACAGGGTTTCTATCGGTAGGCCGATCGCCAACACGCAGATATATATTCTTAACGAAGCCCTTAGCCCAGTGCCTGCAGGAGTGATAGGAGACTTGTACATTGGAGGCGAAGGCCTGGCGTTTGGCTACCATAAGCGTGAAGTGCTCACTGCGGGGAAGTTTATAGAAAGCCCCTTCGCGAAAGGCGAAAAGATCTACAATACGGGTGACAAAGCCCGTTGGCTTGACAATGGTGAGATAGAGTGCTTAGGAAGGACCGACGACCAACTGAAGGTAAGGGGGTATCGAATAGAGCCTGCCGAAGTAGAAACTGCGTTGCGAAGATTGGGAGGTGTACAACAAGCGTTGGTGACAGGCGAGGCGAATGTGCAGGGTCCTGCACGGCTGGTAGCTTACCTGGTAGCAGCACCCGACACCAAGCCGCCAACGGTGGTTGAGCTTTTAGAAACCTTACGGCAGGAATTGCCAGCATATATGGTGCCTGCCGCTATGACATTCCTGGATGCAATTCCGACCACCCACAATGGTAAGATCGACCGCAAGGCACTACCACCGATTACTATTAAAGCACAACCTGCCAATGATGATCAGCCTACCAACGAGTTGGAAAAACAACTTGTAAAAGCATGGCAAGACACCCTTAACCTTGACAATATCGGCATCAACGACAACTTTTTTGACTTGGGAGGACACTCGGTATTGATGGTGTATTTACATAGCCGCATAGAGGAAAACACCCAACTGCAACTTGAATTATTGGACTTATACACTTATACCACTATCGCCTCATTGTCTAAGCATGTACAAAATACTGAGGCACCCACGGATGACCAGCAAGTTGGGGAGGGACAACCACGCCGCTCCAAGAAAAACATGGCTTCGGCCAGGCGACAGAAACGGATTGCAAGCCGTGACAACAACTAAGAATCACTTATGACGAACGGATCGGAAATAGCGATAATTGGCATGGCAGGGAGCTTTCCTGGCGCTGGTAACCTCGATGCCTATTGGCAAAACATCATTGATGGTAAAGAAGGTATTCAACGATTAACTGATGAGGAACTACGCCAGCGTGGCGTGGATGCGAAGGTGCTTAAACACCCCAATTTTGTGAAAGCCGCAGCCGCGCTGGAAGGCGCGGCACAATTCGATGCACGCTTTTTTGGCTACACACCACGCGAGGCAGAACAGCTAGGCCCACAGCATCGTGTGTTTTTGCAATCGGCCTGGCATGCCCTCGATGATGCTAATTACATAGCAGAAAAGTTTGATGGTGCTATTGGGATATTCGCTGGCGGGGGCTTGCCTACCTACCTGTTTCAACGTTTTCCGAGCCTGGGGGCTGGCAGTGGCGACACCAGCGATGCCTACCAAATGATGATTGGCAATGACAAAGACTTTTTAGCCACACGGGCTGCTTACAAGCTCAAAACAAAGGGGCCGGCCATCTCTGTGCAAACTGCCTGCTCTACCTCCTTGGTAGCAGTTCATATGGCTTGTCAGTCGTTGCTCAGTGGGGAGTGCGACATGGCACTGGCAGGGGGTGTAAGCATCGATACCAGCCTGAACAACGGATACTACTATGAAGAGGGGATGATATTTTCCCCAGATGGGCACTGTAGGGCTTTTGATGAGAAGGCTGCTGGTACGGTAGTAGGCAATGGCGTAGGCCTGGTCTTGCTCAAGCCACTAGAAGAGGCTCAGGAAGATGGAGACTTGATCCATGCAGTGATCAAAGGTTCGGCAGTGAACAACGATGGTGCGCAAAAAGCGGGCTATACGGCCCCTAGTATAGAAGGGCAGGCTGCCGTCATCAGTGAGGCACTGGCCATCGCCGAAAAAGAACCACTGCAAATACAATATGTAGAGGCACACGGTACTGGTACGCCTATGGGTGACCCGATAGAGGTAGCCGCTCTCAACAAGGCCTATCGCACCTCGCAAAGAAAACGTATAGCGCTGGGTGCGGTAAAGCCCAATATCGGACACCTCAATACAGCTTCTGGGATTGCCGGTTTATTGAAAACCATACTCGCCCTGAAGCATCGCCAAATTCCTGCTGTATTGCATTTTGAGCGACCAAACCCTGCAATCCACTTTGACGAAGGTCCTTTTTATGTCAACACTGAGCTGAAGCCTTGGGAATCCAACAACGATACACGATGTGCAGGGGTGAGCTCTTTTGGCATTGGGGGCACCAATGCGCACCTCATCCTGGAGGAAGCACCATCGATATCATCTAAAAGCCCTCAAAAACAAGCAAACCACACAGGATATTTACTGCCTCTTTCTGCAAAGAGCCCGGGTTCACTAAGTCAGTACAAGGAGAGGTTGATAGCTTTTCTGAAAAATAACCCCGACCTCCCGCTCAATGAAGTCAGCTATACCTTGGCACATGGCAGGAAGCACTTTGAGGTGCGCGCTGGCTTGGTGGCGGGCACGGTGCAGGAAGCTATAGAGAAATTGGCTGCGCCACTAACGTCTTCCAAAGCTCCAGTCAAACCCACTGGATTGTCTATGATGTTTTCAGGGCAGGGAAGTCAGCGGGCTGGGTTGGGGGCTGGGCTTTACGAAAATCAGCCTGGTTTCAGGCAACTGGTAGGCGACCTTGCCGCTATCGCCAACAGCCATCTCGACAAGGATATCGCCTCGCTGCTGTTCCCCGCGCCGGGGCAAGAAGGAGCCGCTAACGATTTGTTGCAACAAACACGCTATACCCAACCGGCACTCTTTGTTCTGGAGTATGCCTTGGCCCAGTACTGGATCGGCCTGGGCATAGTACCCAATGCAATGATTGGCCATAGCATTGGTGAGTATGTCGCTGCGGCTGTGGCAGAGGTGATGAGCGTAGAAGATGCGATTCGATTGGTGTGTATACGCGGCGAACTCATGATGGGACTGCCGGCCGGTGATATGCTGGCGGTGCCTCTGGGAGAAGGGGAGTGCCGTCCTTATCTAAGCGAACAAATGGACTTGGCCGTGGTGAACGCCCCTGAATCATGCGTACTGGCAGGACCCCCTGAGGCGATCGCCCGTGTACAGGCACAGTTGAGGCAAGATGGCGTTGAAAGCAGGGCGCTCAAAACCTCCCATGCATTTCATAGTTCCATGATGGAGCCGGTATTGGAGAAATTTCAAAAGACAGTTGAAGAAATAAAGCTTGAATCACCCAAAATAAAATACATATCCAACCTGACAGGCACATGGATAAAGCCCGGGCAAGCTACAGACCCTACCTATTACGTGCGCCACCTCCGGCACACTGTGCGGTTTGCCCAAGGTGTAAGTACCCTGCTGGAGTCTGGAATAGGAGCCCTGTTGGAAGTTGGTCCTGGCGACACCTTGCAAAAACTTGCCAAAGCACAAAAAAACAAAGGGCGGCAAACAAGTATATTACACACCTTGCCTGTAAGAGACCCAAAGTCTGAGGGGCATATATTGGAGGTTATTGGCCAGCTATGGGGCTTAGGTTTTACGCCGATATGGGACCAACTGCCCGGTGGAGGACAGGGCCGCTTTTGCAGGTTGCCCGGCTATGCTTTTGATAAGCAAAGGTATTGGCTTCCGGCCAATAAAGTACCCCAAAGCTTACAGGAAGTGGACGATGAGGCAGCGCGCCTGCCAGTACAACAGTGGCTCAACGTGCCTTCGTGGCAACAACGCCCCTTACCCACTGGCACTGTAATGAACGGCGAACAGGTCATCCTTTTCCTGTCGATGGGCGTGGAAGGGCATCGTGCCCTGGAACAGGTACTGAAAACCGCTGGCCATCAGGTGATAACGCTACTCCCGACGCAGGCAAAAGTTGATAAAAATGGATTGTTAAACGCAATAGACCCAGACGACCCACAAGCTTACGCTGATGCATTGAATACATTGGAGACTCATGGCCTTATACCAGATATGGTAGTACACGCATGGCAGTGGGGACCACCACAACCTTGGCGATACCGTGATGGTCAAGCCAACCAGACAGCCCTTACGGGGGGGTACTACAGTGCTATTTACCTGGCCAATGCACTCGCCGATAAGTTGGGGGAAGCGTCTGCCCGATATGTAATCCTGGCGAACCAGGTTGCTGCCTTGCCAGATGGCACTGAGGTAAGCCCCTACAAAGCGATGCTCATGGCTCCTGCCAAAGTGATTGGCCAGGAATATCCTGCAATCAGCTCCAGACTGATCGATGCTGCTTGGCCAGCCTCTGCGTTTGAACGGGAAAAAATATGTGAACACCTCGTGGTGGCCTTGTCTGAAAATACCCAGGATCGTGACAGTGAAGCAAGAAATGTAATAGCGCTGCGACCATATGCAAAATGGGAACCATCCTTTGCGCCCTTACATCAGGACAAAAACCAACCCCTGACCATAAAAGAGGGCGGTACTTATTTGATCACCGGAGGTACCGGAGGTATGGGATTGGCTATTGCCAGGGTATTTGCCGAAGCAGCAAAGGTAAACCTTGTTTTGGTAAGCCGGGGAAAATTGCCGCCAGACAAGGCATGGGTAAAAGCAAGCAAAGAACACCCGGAACCTATACAAAGGGCACGGTTTGCCCAGTTGGTTCAATTGGAAGCGCAAGCGGCAAGCTTGGAAGTTATCAGCACCGATTTGGGAGACTTTGCGGCTACAGAGACAGCCTTGCAAAAGTATGCCCGGGAGGACGTGAGGATAGACGGCTATGTACACGCCGCAGGTACCGACGGCGGTGGGGCGATGAGCCGCATAACATCAGCTGGGGAGGAACCAGTCTGGCACGGCAAGGTAAATGGACTGCTCAACTTGCACCCCTACATCAAGCAACACCGCCCCGACTTTGTTTGGCTTTGTTCTTCGCTGAGCTCTTTTGCCGCCGGTGTTGGGCAAGTGGGGTACACCGCTGCCAACCTGTTCTTAGATGCCTATGCACATTGGGCGCAAACACAAGGCTTGCCAGTGTGTAGTATCAATTGGGATGCCTGGAAAGACACAGGGATGGCCGCCAGGGCTGTGCAACAGCTCAACGGCCTTACCGAAGTGCCGACTCAGGCCAAGGCTGTGCAGCACCCACTGTTGCAGTACTGGTACGAAGCGGGCAACGAAACCTATTTCATAGGCCATGCCAACCCTGAAAAACAGTGGCTGTTGGCAGGACACAAGGTACTCGGTGTCCCAACCTTGCCCGGCACCGCATATATAGACCTTTTATACACGGCACTCACTACCTTAAAACCCGGTCAGCCTGTATTGGTACAGGAATTGTATTTGCTTGTGCCATTGACGGTCGTGGGCTTTAAACAGTTTACACTGAAGCTTACTCCACAAGGCACCGGATATCGATTTACCTTGTACAGTGGCCCGGCTAACCAACAGGTAAGCCATGCCAGTGGCACTGTAGGGCATAGTCAAGTACTGCCTGAGTCAGCAGCGGATAACGTCAACCCGGAAAGCCTGGAAAAAACCGAGTTGAGCCAACTCAAATTTCAAGAGGGCCTGATCAGTTTCGACAAGCGGTGGGAAAACTTTGAGGAAGTCCGGTGTTCCGAGGAGGTAGGTTATACAAGTTTGCGCCTGCCAACTGATTATCTGGAGGACATCGGCCAATTGAGCCTGCACCCAGCCCTGCTAGATAGTGCCACGGGCTTTTTTGCCTTGGCCAACCGTAGTTTCGAGGGCGATGCGATGCTTCCTTTCATATTTCGCAACATACAAATCAAGGAAAAACTCCCAGCCTCTTTGCAAAGTTTTGCATACAAGCTTCCAGACAAAGAAAGCAACGAGGTTCGGGTACGTGTGGACATCCGTGACCTCAAAGGCCGCATGTTGCTGAGTGTTGAAGAGTACACGTTGCGGAAAGTACCTGCTGCGCAATTTACTGAGGGTGCAAATATGGACGATCAACAGGGGGCGATATCGATGGACATGTTGATTGCTGACGGAATCAGTGAGCAAGAGGCACCGGTGGCAATCCGGGCGCTTTTATCGATTCGGCAGCCTCAAATAGTGGTGGCTACTGCCAAACCAGGGCAGCGGATAAGGCTACAACAAGAACGTTTGGAAAAGGCATTAGGGTATATGGCCATAGGGACAGCTTCCTCAGACGCATTGCATGGGCGACCGGAGTTAGCCGTGCCCTATACTGCCCCGGAAACAGAGACCCAAAATACCCTGGCAAGTATATGGTCTGAGCTTTTAGGCATCGACAAGGTCGGCATACACGACGACCTTTTTGAATTGGGGGGGCACTCACTCCTTATGAGCCAAATCCGGTCGCGGGTAAAGGCTGCCTTTGAGGTAGATATACCGATGGGCGACTTGTTTGAAAACCCCAATATCGACGGCATGGCCACTGTGATCGATACTACCCGATGGGCAACAGGCCATGACGCGCATACAGCAGAAACTATTACTATCACCTACGAAGAAGGAGAAATATGAAAAGCACGATCAAACTGCTCACAAGCTTAAAAGATGCTGGCATCAAGCTTTGGGTTCAAGAAGGCAAGTTAAAATACCGTGCGCCCGAAGGGGCGATGGGGGCGGAACGTATCGCAATGCTCAAAGAACATAAACAGGCGATCATTGCTTTTTTGGCAAAAGCTGGACAGCAAGTCCAATCTACCCTGGAAAAAGCAGATAGAAATCACCCTTTGCCACTTTCCACTGCCCAGCGGCGTATTTGGATAACAGAAAGGCTTAACGGCCCATCTGCGGTGCATAACATCATTGGGGCACTGCGAATGAAAGGCCCTCTGGACATTGATGTGCTTCAGCAAAGTATGGATGCCCTCATTGAGCGGCACGAAGCGCTTAGGGCTACATTCAGGCATGACCACGGCACCCCGGTTCAGGTGATACAGGCACCGTATTCATTGCCGCTACCAGTAGAAGACTTGCGAGAGGTACCAATCGATGACCGGGAAGCCAGGGCAGTCATGCGTGTTCAGGAAGAAGTACATACGGCATTTGACCTGGAAAAAGGGCCGCTGGTACGGGCCAGACTGCTACAGATGGCAGATGATGAGCATATCATGCCTATAGCCTTCCACCACATAGTGTTTGATGCTTGGTCGCAACGTGTTTTTACCAAAGAATTGGTACACATTTATGAAGGATTGCTGCTAGGCAAACAGGCAGCCCTGCCTGAAAAACAATGGGACTACGCTGACTACCTGCATTGGCAAGCCCAGCCAGGCCAACAGCAACGGTCCGAAGAAGATATTAATTTTTGGCGTCAACACTTGAAAGCAGCACCAGGCCTCACCAGACTCCCAACGGACTACCCAAGGCCTGCCGTACAGCGGTTTGAAGGAGCTACAGTGCATCATAAGATCGATGCAGTAATAACCGATAAGCTAAGGGCGCTGGCCAAAGAAGAAGACATGACCATGTTTATGACGCTTTCTTTGGCTCTTTTTGTTCTCTTGCACCGGTATACCGGACAAGACGACCTGGTCATAGGCACGCCTGTGGCAGGCCGAGAACGCCAGGAATGGGAGACGATCGTTGGATACTTTGTAAACATGTTGCCCCTGAGGATGCAACTGGATGGGAACCCAACTATTCGAGCGGCACTAAAGCACTTCAAAAATAGTAGCTTACCGGCACTTGCTCATCAGGATACGCCATTTGACCAGATCATCGAAAATTTGGAAATCGACAAGGGGAAAGGTTACAATCCTTTGTTTCAGGTGGCTTTCACTTTTCAGAATTCATTGTTGATCGACTTCGAACTGCCAGACATGCAAGTCACCTCGTTAGAAGTGGAGAGCCAGGCAGCCAAGTTTGACCTCAACCTATGGCTGGAGGAGTCGCCAGAAGGGCTTATAGGAAGGATGGATTACAACAAAGCCCTATTCAAAGAAAAAACAATTCGATCCCTACTCGCTTGTTTTGACAAGGTGCTTACGGTGATGGTAAATCAGCCCGAACAGACAGTTGGGCATATGGGCCTGCTCACCGATGGCCAAAAAGAGAACTTACTCCAAATAGGCTCCAATCATCGTGCCTATCCGGCTATCGCGGTTCACCAGCTCTTTGAAGAACAAGTCCAAAACCAACCCGAAGCCCTGGCATTGTTGTGTCAGGACAAAACCCTTACCTACCAGGCGCTCAACCAGGAAGCAAATAAACTGGCCCACCACTTGATCACAGGTGAAGGGGTAAACAAAGGAGACCGGGTAGCATTACTACTAGGCAGGTCTTCTCATATGATTATCGGGATATTAGCTGTGCTCAAAGCTGGGGGGATTTATGTACCACTAGACCCAGCCCACCCCGAAGGGCGTATTCGGCATATCATAGAGGCTGTTGAGCCTGTTGCCATCCTCACACAGTCCGATTACATGTTTGACCTGGGTTATTATGGTGGCAAAATCTATGTAGCTGATTTACAGCAGGCAACATTGACCGAAGAGGTAAGCAATCCTGCGATAGCGATAGAAAACGAAGAGGCTTGCTATATTATGTATACCTCTGGTTCTACGGGCACCCCCAAAGGCGTAGTGGCCACGCACAAAGGGGTTGCTCGATTGGTCAAGGAAACCGACTATATTCAAATCACCCACGAAGACCGGTTGTTGGGGTTGTCGAGTTATGCCTTTGATGGTGCTACTTTTGATATTTTTGGAGCATTGCTCAATGGTGCTGCATTGGTACTGGCCACCCGCGAGGAAGCCCTAGAATTACCAGCGCTCATGGCAAAGATCAACCAGCAAAAAGTGTCGGTGATGTTTGTGACCACCGCACTATTCAACGCTATGGTAGAAAACCACCTGGATAGCCTTGCAGGAGTGCGCAAGATCTTGTTTGGAGGAGAACGGGTCAGCATAAAATCAGTAGGTAGGTATTTGAGCAAGCATGGTGCTGAAAAACTCATACATGTATATGGGCCCACCGAAAACACCACCTTTTCTACTTGGTACCCCATCAACGAAATAGACCCTAAAGGAGACAATGTGCCCATCGGTAAACCAATAGGCAATGCCAGTGCTTATGTAGTAGACAAACAAGGGCAGCTGCAGTTGCCCGGTGTAGTAGGCGAGTTATGGGTAGGAGGCGAAGGGCTTGCTCAGGGCTATTGGCAAGATGCCGCCCAAACCGAGCGCAAATTTATAGATCACCCCTGGGAGGCAGGCAAAAAGCTATACCGTACTGGTGACTTGGTGCGCGCCCTTCCTACCGACGATGTGGAGTTTATAGGCAGGGTAGACGATCAAGTCAAAATTAGAGGCTTTCGTATAGAGCCGGGCGAAATCACTGGTCAACTCCTGACGCACCCCGAGGTGCAACACGGGCTGGTGCTTACACACTTGCAAAATGGCTATAAAGTACTTGTGGGCTACTACGGTTCCAAAGAGGGGCTTGATAGCAAATCACTACAAACATACCTGCAAAAAAGGCTGCCTAGCTACATGGTACCCACTGCGCTTATTGGCATGCCGGAGCTGCCGTTGACGCCCAACGGTAAGGTAGACAAACGAGTGCTACCAAGCCCTGATGAGGTATTGGGACACGAAGAAAAGGAGCAGGAAGTACCACAAGGGGCCGTTGAAGAGCAAATAGCACGGTGCTTTGGCCAGGAATTGAATAAGGAAAACCTGAGCCGCCATGCTAACTTCTTCACTTTAGGAGGCGATTCTATCAGAGCCATTCGGCTTGTTAGTGCCCTGAATGCCCTATTTGAAAAAAACATAGAGGTAAAAGATATTTTTGGTAACCCTACAGTTGCTGGCTTGGCAGCCTTTGTCAGTGCCACCAGCAACCCGGATACTCAACTGCTGCCGCTCGAAAAGGTGATAGCGGAAATAGACGACTGGAAAAATGAGGCATTACAAAATGATGACTTTAAGCAGTGGGTAGAGGGCACTGAAATAGAGGACTTCTACCCGATGAGCGCCATCCAAACGGGGATGCTCTATTATAGCTTTTTAAACAAAGGCACTTCAGTATATCATGACCAAATCTTGCATGAGCTGGAGTTGGAAGGGTTGACAAGCAAGCACTTTGATCGGTGCTTTGCACTCTTGGTAGGGAAACATCAGATCCTGCGAACCAGCTTCCACCTCGATGCGGCTAGTGAACCGATACAGGCTGTCCATAAGATGGGGAATGAACCACTTCCGATAACGCACTATGACTTGTCGGGGACGGATGAAAGCGAGCAAAAGCAGCAGATAAGCCGATGGATGGAAGAAGATCGTCAAAATGGTTTTGAGGAGCAATTGAGGCAACAATACCAATGGAGGGCGGTACTGTTTAAGCTCAGTGCCCACAAGTTTGTTGTTTTACGGTCCTTTCACCATGCGCTGCTAGATGGCTGGAGTGATGCTTCGTTTATGACAGAGCTGATAGTACTGTTACACACCAAGCCAGCAACTTTGCCCACCTCACTGTCTATGCTACAGTGTAGCTACAAGGACTACATCATCGACCAATGGAGGCATAAGCATGCGGAGGCTATAGGTGCTTTTTGGAAAAAGTATCTGCATGCGTACCAGCGGACTGCCTTGCCACTCAACCGGGTGTATATCCCTGGTAAACACCAGAAGAAAAAAGCACGACACATTGTGCTTGATGAAGCAGAAAAAAATGGTATAAGAGCCTTTGCCAGTGAAAATGGGCTGAGTTTGCGGCATGTTGGGCTAGGTATATTACTACGGTTGCTACAGGTAACTACTGATAGTGCCGATATTACCCTGGGCACAATGTCGCACGGCCGCCCACAGCAAACAGATGGCGACCAGCTATTGGGATGCTTCCTCAATTCTGCTCCGTTTCGGCAGCAGGTAAATGCTACGCAGTCTCATGCATCACTACTGGCCGAAGTGAAGGAAAATGCCGACCAGCTTAGGGCTTATGACCGATATCCACTGACGAATATCGTAGCACAATTGGGCGAGGATGCGGCGGTCCAAAACCCCATATTCGACATCCTGTATATCTACCTTGACTTTCACGTTTACGGTGACCTTTCTGCCAAAGGGCTTTCGCCCAGGGCCATGGTAGAGAATTTTACGCTATCAAATACACCATTCGATTTCTGCCTGTACAAAGAAGGAGAGGCCATGGCACTCTCAATAGCTTCGCTGGAAGGACTCTATACCGATGCTGAGCTCGTGCAGTTTGAAGGCTACCTGAAACGAATTATTCGACAAATCATGATGGAGGCCAACCAGCCATTGCAGCAGTCGGAAGTGATTGGCAAAGAAGAAATGGATTTGATCTGCCAAGCCTCGCTTTCGCCGCTAAAGTTGCCCATGGTGAGCGATCAAGAGTTATTGACCACTGCCTTTGAGCACAAAGCTGCCGAGATACCTGATAGCACCGCATTGATATTTGAAGGGGAGCACTATACGTACCGGGTACTCAACCAAAAAGCCAATCAAGTGGCGAGCTATCTGCGTCAGCAAATCGATATAGCGCCAGATACACTAGTAGCCTTGCTGATGCATCGGTCGGCAGAACAACTCATCGCGCAGCTTGGGATCCTAAAAGCAGGTGCCGCTTATTTGCCTTTAGACACTGGCAACCCAACACGCAGGCACCAGGCTATACTAGAAGAAGCGGTGGTAGCAAGCGTCATTACAGACGAACCTGACCACCGAGCTTCTATGGCACAATGGAACCCTATCGTATGGGATACTGGTATATTTGACACCTGCCCTACCGATAACATTGTAACCAGCACTAAAGCATACCACTTGGCTTATGTCATTTATACTTCTGGTTCTACAGGTAAGCCCAAAGGCGTAATGATCGAGCATCGCAGCGCCCTCAACACGATCAATGACCATGCCCACCGGGCAGGCATCAACCATGAGGATAAGGTCTTGCACTACATGCCAGCTACTTTTGACCCCAGTGTGGCCATCGCGTTTATGGCACTCCGTAGTGGGGCTTGTCTGGTGATGCCTTCTACAGAAAGCCGCACCGACACCGCTGCGATCGAACGTTTAGTGCAGGAAAACGAAGTGACTGTAACACCATTGCCGGCAGGGGTATTAGGGGCATTTGCCCTGGCCAAGACCCCTTCGCTAAGAGCAGTGTTTAGTGGTGGGGAGGCACCCAATGCGAAGGTCGTACAGAAACTGGCTGGCAGGAAGTATTTCAATGCCTACGGGCCTACTGAGTGCAGCATATGCGCTGTGATATACAGCACAGACACACCGGAAAAACTGCCTGATCCGGTGCCGATAGGCCAGCCTGTGTCCAATATGGCGGCACACTTACTCAACCAGTGGTCGCAGCCCGTACCCTTTGGGGCAGAGGGAGAGATTTGCCTTGCGGGTCCCGGACTCGCCCGAGGGTACCTCAATCGCCCACGCCTTACCAAAGAGCGGTTTGCAGTGCTCCCAGAGACTGGCGAAAGACTGTACCATACTGGCGACCGTGGGCGCTTTTTGCCCGATGGTTCTATACTTTTTCTGGGTAGAAATGACCAACAGGTTAAGGTTAACGGATTTAGAATTGAAGTCGGAGAGGTCGAAAATGCCCTGTTGCAACACCCTGAAGTTGCAAATGCTGCTGTTTTGACCCATCAAAATAGTACCGCAAGTACCGTACTGGTGGCATTTTATGAACCCATCGCAGGCGCACAACTAGAGGAAAGTAGCTTACGCACCTACTTAGCTACCTTATTACCGCCCTACATGCTGCCTGCTGCGATGTTGGCCAAAGCACAATTGCCCCTGAATGAAAACAGCAAGGTTGACCGCAAAGCACTGCAAATAGCCGCCAGTGGGGCACTGATAAGCAATAAGCCCTACGAGGCACCAGGTACTGATACTGAAAAACAATTAGCGGGCTTATGGCAACAGCTATTGGGCTGTGAGCAGATAGGCCTACACGATGACTTTTTTGAGATTGGGGGCAATTCGATTACCGCAATGCAGCTAGTAGCCCATATCAAAGAGCAGAAGCAAGTCAACCTTGCCCTTAAAAGCTTCTATGAAGGCGCTACACTTTATAAGCTTGCCCGGTACATAGACGGGCTTTTGGTGCTTTCAGCAGCAGTATCCGCAGATACCCTCGGGGAGGAAGAAGTCGAACGGTTTGAGTTTTAAAAAATGCTAACTATGGAAAAGACAATCAGCTTCTTGTTAGAGCTAAAATCGCTAGGGATCAGGGTAGCAGTGGAAAGCGGTAAGTTAATGGTAGACGCCCCCAAAGGCGTAATGACTGCAGAAATAGCCAAAAGTATCCAGCAAAACAAGCAGGCGATCATCGATAGTCTGCATCAAATATCCGATGGGCAGGGGCAAATGCCTGTATTTGAGAAAAACGAACAAGCAGGCTTATTGCCTTTATCCGATAATCAGGAACAGCTGTGGGTAGTAGGGCGGCTGGAAGGGCAAAACCCTCTCTACAACATTCCAACAGCCATTCGTCTTAAAGGGCATTTTGACCTACAGGCTGCACAAAAAGCATTAGCAGCCGTAGCACAACGCCATGAAGCATTGAGGGTCACCTTTCATCAAAACGACGATGGACAGGGGGTGCAGCAAGTACATGAAAAGCCGATCACCAATATCGCCTTTGAAGACCTGAGCCAACTGAAAGGTGCTGCGCAACAACAAGCCCTGGATCAGGAAATTGAGACATACACAACTGAGCCATTTGTACTCGAAAAGCTGCCATTGATGCGGGCTGCATGTATTAAGTTGGCGGAGGAAGAGCACGTGTTTTTGATGGTGATGCACCACATTATAGCGGACTATGGCACCATAGCCATCTTGCAACACGAGTTCAGCACGTTATACGATGGGGAGGTGACAGGCAAGCCTGCCCAATTGCCTCCTGTTCCATATCAGTATTCAGACTATGCCTTGTGGCAGCGCAAGTACATACAAACAGCAGCATTTAAACACAAATTACAGTTTTGGGAAAACCACCTGGCCGATGCCCCGGCCGTATTACAATTGCCTGCCGATAAGCAAAGGTCCATCAAGCGAAGCTATCAGGGAGGGAGTGTCAGCATTACCTGGGGGGCTGATTTGACGACCGCTATCAAAGCGCAAAGCACTGCCACACAAACTACCTTATACATGGGCTTACAAGCGGCGCTTTCTGCCTTTTTGCACCGGTATTCGGGGCAAGCCCAAGTGGTAGTCGGCAGCTCGGCAGCCAATCGCATGCCAGCTGAAACAGAAGGCATCATGGGGTTTTTCGTCAATATGCTCCCACTCAAAACAGACTTTGAAGGAGACCCGTCATTCAAACAGCATTTACAAAATGTAAAAGCCATAAGCCTTGAGGCATTGCAAAACCAAGATGTACCCTTCCAAAAAATGCTGGAAACCCTCGAGGTAAAAAGAAATACGGGATATAGCCCGGTGTTTCAGGTAGTGCTCAACCTTCAAAACTACCAGGCAGACAATACCCTGATAATGAGCGGGTTGTCGATCACTCCGTATCCTTTATCAGGAAAGGTTGCCAAGTACGATATCACCTTTATTTTCAAAGAAGAGACCGAGGGGCTGAGTTTGTTAGTAGAGTACAGCACGAGCCTGTTTGAAGAAGCTACTATCAGACAAATGGTAGACAGGTTTGAATACTTTGCCACAGAACTCACCGGCCAACCGGATACACCCATCACGCTGCTTCCCCTGGAATCCCCCGAAGAGACCGCAAAACAATTGCTCGTCAATAATGTAAGCAATGACTATCCGGCGGATGCTTCTATTGCGGAGCTATTTGAAGCGCAAGCAGCAAAGTATCCAGACCATATTGCGATTATTGAAAAGAGAAAATGGACGTATACAGAAGTCCATCAAGAGGCCAATAAGTTGGCTTTTTACCTGATAGAGAAACTAGGTGTCAAAAAAGGCGATCGGGTGGCTTTGCTACTAGACAGATCACCTGAAATGATCATCGGCATGTTGGCTGTGTTGAAGGCTGGGGCGCTATATGTTCCACTCGACCCGGCCCACCCAGAAAAACGTATCAGGCATATTATGGAGGCAGTTGCCCCCATAGTGATTCTGACAGTATCAGACTACAAGTTTGATTTTGATTACTTCGACGGCACACTATATAAGTTTGACTTACAACAAGCCACACTAGAGACCCCCGCCAATAACCCAGAGGTAAGTGTCACAGGAGACGATCCATGCTATATTATGTACACCTCTGGCTCTACGGGTAACCCAAAAGGCGTGGTAGCGAAGCATCGCGGCGTAACAAGGCTGGTGAATAATACCAACTATGTAGAGATCAACCCCGATGATCGGTTGTTGGCACTTTCTAGTTATGCCTTCGATGGTTCCACCTTTGATATTTATGGTGCCTTGCTCAATGGAGCGGCACTGGTGATGCCCTCCAAAGAAGAGGTGTTGGAACTGCCCAAGCTTATGCAACGGGCTGTTGAAGCAGGGGTGACGTTGTTTTTTACGACCACAGCCTTGTTCAATACCTTGGTAGATACCCAGTTGGAAAGTCTTGGCGGGTTGAGGAAAATACTTTTTGGCGGGGAGCGTGCCAGCTTGTCGCAAATAGACAAATTTTTTAAAGCCTACGGACCGGGTATATTGACGCATGTGTATGGTCCTACCGAAAACACCACCTTCTCTACTTGGTACCCAGTGGATTCGGTGAATATTGAGCATGGTAATTTGCCCATAGGCAAGCCCATCGCAAATTCCACCATGTACGTGGTGGACTCCCAAGGGCAATTGCAACCCAAGGGCTTAGTCGGCGAACTCTGGGTAGGAGGCGATGGTTTGGCTGCGGGTTATTGGGCCAATGACGAAGGAACCAAGGAGCGATTCCTTCCGGATCCATTCGATCCCGGTCGAAAAGTGTACTGCACTGGCGACCTCGTATCGATGTTGCAAGACGGCAATATTGAATTTATAGGCAGGGTAGACCAACAAGTCAAAATTAGGGGCTTCCGCATTGAACCAGATGAGATTGCCCACCAGATATCCCTGCACCCAGTCGTAAGCCAGGCCGTCGTCGTGGTCAGTGAAGTTGGAAACAGTCGGGAGCTATGGGGATATTATAGTGGAGAGAAAGCGGTGAGTGAACAGGCAATGAGGAAGTATTTGCAAGGGCAACTGCCTGAATATATGATTCCCGTAAGCCTAATGTCACTTGAAGCAATGCCCTTGAACCCAAATGGCAAGGTAGACAAAAAAGCCCTTCCGAAACCAGAGAAGGGGGGCGAACACAAAACGGCACTAAGTAAGCCGCCTGCTAGTGCAACAGAACAACTAGTTGCAGGAATATGGGAAGATGAGCTATCTGTCCAAAATGTCATGAGAGGAGACAACTTCTTTTCATTGGGTGGGGATTCGATCAAAGCCATTCGGGTAATCGCGGCATTAAACCGGGCGACCGACAGGGAGCTGGAAGTGAAAGATTTATTCTCACAACAGACCTTGTCAGCATTTGCAGGGTTCATGGATGCACCGCCAGTCGATACAGGCCTGCCGGGCCGAGCGGATGCCGAGCAGTGGCTGCAAAGCTGGAAAAGCAACCTCAACAAAGGGGAAGGGAGTGATTACGACTTGCTCAGTAGTGCTGAAGACTACTATCCGATAAGTGATATACAGTCAGGGATGTTGTTTTATACCCTGTATAACCCCGGCGGAGGTACCTATCATGTTCAGCAGTTTCACCATTGGGAGATGGCCAATTTTGACATCAGTCGATTCAAATCAGCCTATCGCATGCTGTTGGCCCGTCATGCCATATTCCGTACCAGTTTTCACCTGCAGGCTTTTGAAGAACCATTGCAGGTAGTGCATAGTATGGAAGATTTGGAAGTCAACCTGACGTTTGAGTTACTGGAAACGCTGACAGAGCAAAGCCAAAAAGAGGCATTGACCAGTTATATGAAAGAAGACCATCGGAAAGGTTTTGAAATAGACAAGCCTGGGCTGTTGCGCACAGGAGTTTTTGCCTTAGGAAATAACCAATACTCAATATTATTGACGTTTCACCACGCGATCATGGATGGGTGGAGCGATGCCACCCTGATGGCGGAGCTGTGGAAAAACTATTTAGCACTTGAATCCACGCCAGACTATAAGCCCTTACCGCTGCCAGTAAGCTATCGTGATTACGTGCTGGATCAGTGGCGTTATCAGCAAGCACCTTTCGTACAGCAGTGGTGGGCTACCCATTTTGAAGGTTTTGAACGGATGCCCTTACCTTTTCACAAAAGGCCAAACCCTGAGTTGACGCAGCAAAAGCGAGGATATGGCTTTCCGATGCCACAGCAAACCATAGACACGGTTACGCAACTAGGCAAAGAACTCGGTTTTACCTTCAAGCAAGCCTCCCTGGCTGCTACCCTTGCCACACTTTACCACTACACCGGGCACCATGACCTAGTGATCGGTATGATGTCGCACGGCCGGCCTGAACTGCCTGAGGCAGAACGTATGATGGGGTGCTTTCTCAATTCGGTACCCGTGAGGGTCGCAGCCAGTTTTGACAGTGTGGGCCAATGGGTAAAATCCATTGGCGAACATATTGTCACACTGAAGAGCTACGATAAACTACCCCTGTTGCAAATCCAAAAGCTGGTCAAAGAAAGTAAGCACCTTGGCAACCCAATCTTTGATATCCTATTCAGCTATCTCGATTTTCATGTATTGCAGGAGAATGAGCATAAAGAGGGGCAACGTGACAAAGCTGGTTCAATTGTTGACGGTACGGCCATCACCAATACCCACCTGGATATTGCGGTGGCACGGCAAGGAGAACAAGCCTTTTTGTCTTTTAATTATGACTCAAACCTATTCAAGGAAGAAGAAATCAAGCAATTAGGGGATTGTTTCCTGCGGTTTATGGAAACACTTGCCCACAATCCCGATGAGGGGCTTACATCCAGGAATTTATTGGGCGATGATGAAATCACGCGACTATTATCTTTACATGACCGTACGGAGAAGGCTTGGGACCAGGAGGCTACCCTGCTCAGCCACTTTCATACAGCTGTGATGGCGCATGATAGCCGGATAGCATTAGCCTTTGGTGATGAGGAGATCACCTATCGTGCACTAGACCAACAGTCTAACAGACTGGCACATTTGTTACGAGAAAGGGGAGTAGGAGCTGAAAAGCCAGTGGGGATATTATTTGAACGTGGGGCTGATATGGTCGTGGCCATACTGGCAGTATTGAAAAGCGGCGGTGCATACCTACCGATAGACCCTTCTTTACCATCCGCAAGGATTGACTTCATCCTCAACGATGCACAGCCAACATTGGTCATTACCGATTGCAAAAGCACCCTCAATGATTTGTCCATAAGCAGTCAGCAATGGTTAATCCTTAAGGAAACTGAATGGGGGCACTATCCTGATAGTGCATTGGAGGTGACGGTAGCCCCAGACAATTTGGCCTATATCATTTATACCTCAGGCTCTACAGGCAAGCCAAAAGGCGTGGAAGTAGAACACCGCCAGGTGTCACGTCTATTATTTTGTGAAGGCTTCGACTTCGACTTTGGCTCCGAGGATGTATGGACACTGTTTCACTCGATCAGTTTCGACTTTTCTGTATGGGAACTTTGGGGGCCGCTATTGCGGGGAGGCAAGTTAGTGGTTTTGCCTAAATCAACTACCCAAAATCCGACAGCACTGATGGATGCCCTGGTGCAATACCGGGTCACAGTGCTGAACCAGGTGCCGACTATATTTGGTCAACTATGGGGCGCTATAACAGCCAGTGATAGTCATCCGGCATTAGCCCTTCGCTATGTCATATTTGGCGGGGAAGCACTACAGCCCTCTATGCTTTCGGGTTTTCACGCTCAATACCCCGACACCAGGTTGGTCAACATGTACGGCATTACCGAAACCACAGTCCACGTAACTTATAAAGAGATTGGTACAAGGGAGATATCGGAGGGTATTTCCAATATTGGGCGCGTACTGCCCAATCTGCGCATTTGCTTGTTGGGAGACAACAGGCAGTTGGTGGCACAAGGAGCAGTGGGTGAAATAGTTATTGGCGGTGCTGGTTTGGCGCGTGGCTATCTCAACCGTCAAATGCTCACTGCCGAGCGGTTTGTACAAGACCCCTACCGGCCGGGCGAAAGGCTTTACCTAAGTGGCGACCTTGCTATGATGAACGAACTTGGCGAGTTGGTGTACATGGGGCGCAAAGACCAACAAGTAAAGGTGCGGGGATACCGTATCGAATTGGGCGAGATAACAGATGCCATGCTACAGTTGGATGGCGTGACAAGTGCGGCTACTTTGGTGCAGACAGACGATCAGGGAGATAAGACACTAATTGCCTATGTGACCGGGGAGGCTGCACTCAATGCCAATACGTTGAAAGCAGGAATGGAGGCCACGCTTCCACCGTATATGCTCCCAGCCCGATTCGTACGAATAGAAGCACTGCCCTATACCAGCAACGGCAAGCTAGATACCAAAGCCCTATCCCAGATAGAAGGGGAGCTACGTGGGACGAAAGACTATGTAGGCCCGCGCAATGAAATAGAGAAACGCCTGGTGAAGGTTTGGGAACGGCAATTAGGGGTACAGGACATCGGCATTCGCGACAATTACTTTGTGCTGGGGGGCGACTCCATCAAGGTCATTAGGCTTGCCGGTGCCATCAAAGAGGCATTTGGCCAGGAATTGGAAATCAAGGCGATATTCCAGCACCCCACCATCGAGCAACAAGCAGCATACTTGGGCGAGGCACAAACCAATGATAACCATCATGAAGCCTGGCTACAAAAACTAACCGATAACAAAGTGGCGATATTGGACAATAGCCAATATGCCAAACGATTGCCACAAGGATGGGAAGATGTGTACCCTATGGCCGATATTGTACAAGGCATGTTTTTTCATATGCGACTCTACCCAGAGGCAGCGATGTACCATGACCAATTTTTCTACAGCTTCAAGGACGAAAACTTTAAACTCACACAGCTAATCAAGGCTTTTCAGATTCTCGTGTCACGTCATGAAATACTCCGTTCCAGCTTTTACCTTGATGGTTTTGCGCAGCCCATGCAAGTAGTGCATACGCCAACAATGGTGGACATAAGCATACCTATTCAAGACTTGCAAGGCCAAAACGAAGAGCAACAGCAAGCAACGATGCAGGCATTTGCCCAGGCGGACCGCCAAAAACCGTTCGACGAGCGCGAAGCAGGCCTATGGAGACTTTGTGTATTCCAGACAGGCCAAGACTCCTATGTGTTGTTGAAAGCCATGCACCATGCCATAATAGATGGCTGGAGCAATGCGTCGCTGGTCACCGAACTGGCGATGGTACAAGCTCGTTTGGCCAAAGGAGATACAGACGGTTTGCCGCCCTTGAAGGCAAGCTACAAAGACTATGTGGCAGCCCAGTTACGCATACAACAAGACGAAAGCGTACGCCAGTGGTGGACCGTTGAGTTGGAAAACTACGAGCGTACCCCTCTGCCATTGCAGAAGCAGGTGCGAAAGCTCCCTACACAGTTTCAAAAACACACGATACAGTGGGAGCTACCGGCAGATTTGACCCGCCAGATAGACGAGTGCGCACAACAAAAGGATATCAGTGTCAAAAACCTGCTGTTTGCAGCATTTGTACTGTTTATGCAGCGAAGTGTCAACCGACGCGAAGTGGCTGTTGGGATATTGAGTCATGGCCGTCCGCCAATAGCCGATGGCGACAAAATCCTTGGCTGCTTCCTCAATTCGGTGACCTTCAGGAACGATGGGAAAGCCGATACAGTAGCCGATTTCTTGCAGGAAATCAATGCGAAATCAAATGAGCTCAAGGGTTACGACCAACTGAGTCTCGCACAAATAGCAGGTATTGCCGGGGAAGAGACTCATGGGCAAAACCCATTGTTTGATACCCTGTTTACTTACCTGGATTTTCATGTGACTGGGCAGATAAAGGGGCTATTCGAAAGTGGTGGCCAAGACCCAGAGAGCTATACGCTTAACAATACGCTGTTTGACTTTGTGGCCTACAAAATGGACAGCAAACACCTACTACAATTTGTTGTACTCGAAGGGCTCTACGACAGTCATGAACTAGAGATGCTGCAACAAGCCTACCTAATGATACTGGAACAGCTTGTGGCTGAAGAGAACCAGCAACTTGAAAATATTGCATGGATTACTGAGGGAGGGGTACCATTATCGGTATGGGAAGGACCAGGCCGACCGCGTGATTCACAAAACAATTGGCAGGAGGCTTTGAAACAAGCCGCCACAAAGTACCCGGAAAAACAAGCCCTGGTCAATGGTCAGGAAGTGGTCGGCTTCGGGAAGTTGGACAGTACATCAGCGCAGTGGGCTGCTTATCTAGTACACAAGCTGGGTGTTGAGGAAGGTGACGTGGTGGCAGTGGCCATGCCTAGAAGTATCGCGGCTGTTGTTAGTATTTTCGCAGTGATGAAGGCCGGTGCAGCTTTCTTGCCCATCGATGCAGACACACCAAAAGAACGCATACAGTTAATGATCTCAGATGCTGGTGCCAGGTATATCATCTCCAACGATTTGTCGGAAATTACAGACGCAGACATCATCCGAACAGCAACGTTGTCAAGTCAATCAGGCCTTGAAACGACCGCATTAGCATACCAACCCACAAGGTTAGCTTACTTAATATATACCTCGGGCTCTACTGGCAAGCCCAAAGGCGTTAGGATTACGCATCGAAGCTTGCACAACTATTGGATATCTGCCAACGAAACTTACGTAAATCAGCAAAGTAGTGATGTGCCCGGTGCCCTGTTTACCTCCCTGGCGTTTGACCTTACCATAACAGCACTATTGGGTACGATATTGAGAGGAGATACCTTACATATCTATACAGGTGAGGCCAGCGAAGAGTTGCCACACATTATGGCATCAGTAAGCCCTGTACGAATGGTAAAACTCACGCCTGCACACATAACCATATTGGCTGATACAGGTATGAAGGGTAGCCTGGTAAAAACAGTGATTGTCGGCGGCGATGTATTTACCGTAGCACAATACAAAGCTTTACAAATGATCGCCCCCCAGGCGGAGGTTTATAATGAGTACGGCCCCACAGAGGCCACCGTAGGCTGTATAGTGAAAAATGTGCGAAGTGAACAGGATCTCGACAGTATCGGAGTCCCAATGCCCAACACCAACGCCTATGTGGTAGACCAGTGGGGGCAGTTGTTGCCCATGGGGATGTCTGGCGAACTATGTATCGGAGGAATAGTCCTTGCCGAAGGTTATCATGGCCGCGATGCATTGACCGAGGAACGTTTTGTGCGGTTAGGTGCTTTGCCGGAAAAAGTATACCGTACCGGAGATTTGACCAAGGCTACTGCGCAAGGGGAAGTCGCCTTTTTGGGCAGGGCTGACAATCAGGTCAAAATCAATGGATACCGCATCGAAGCGGGTGAAGTGGAGGCGGCCATCCGCAACCTTGCTAGTGTGGAGGATGCAGTAGTGCTGCTACAATCACACGGTAAGCAGGCCTCTCTGGCTGCATGGGTGCAGTCCAGACAGCCCATCACTACCATGACCATCAGGGACGGGTTGGCCAAGCAGTTGCCCTCCTATATGATTCCTGCTGCAATCACCGTACTTGAGGCAATGCCACTAACCGCCAACGGCAAGGTAGATCGAAAGGCACTAGCCGCAACCTCAATGGATGCAAGGCCAGAGGAAAGTTATGTAGCACCCGTTACGCCTACAGAATCGTTGTTGGCAGGGCTATGGTCGGACGTGCTGGGAAAAGAAAGTGTGGGTGCTGAAGACAATTTCTTCCACATTGGCGGCAACTCGCTGTCGGCTACCCGGATAGCGGAGCGCTACTACCAGCGTAGCGGTATGCGTTTGCCCATTAGGGACCTATTTACTTACCCCGTGTTGCGGGAACTAGCCGCCAAATTGGACGAAATGGATACCGAAGGAGCATTTATCCCGATAGCACAGGTCCCGGCAGCGACGTTGTACCCGGTGTCGCATGCACAAAAGAGGCTTTGGCTATTGGACAAGCTTGAGGAGCAGGCCAAGCAGGCTTACCTCATTCCATGGGGCGTATACCTGACTGGCGAGTTAGATACCGACGCACTCAAAGACGCTTGGTATTGCTTAGGGCAAAAGCACGAAAGCCTGCGTACCGTGTTTGAAGAAAAAGAAGGAGCGCCATGGCAACGGGTGTTGCCTGAGCAAGATTTTCCAGCGCTGGAGTACTTCAATGCACACCACGAAGGCCTCGAAGCGGGTGCTATAGAGCAGCAAGCAACTGCCTATGTTAATACCCCTTTTAATTTGGAAGGGGCCCCATTATGCCGTGCGGCCTTATTCGGGTTGGGCGATAAACGATGGCTATTGTGCATAGCATTACACCATATAATTGCCGATGGCTGGTCGGTACAAGTGCTGCGGCAAGACTTGGTACAGGCTTACGCGGCATGCATTGAAGGGAAGCAATGGGACGGGGTAGATAGCCTTCCTATACAATACAAAGACTATACGGCCTGGCAGCAAGCACAACTGTCGGGTGAAGCGCTGGCAGGTCATCGCCAATTTTGGTACACGATGCATGCCGGTAACCAAACGGTGATGCAACTACCTGTTGACAAGCCCCGCCCAGCAATAAAAACCTACCAGGGACGCATACATAAACATGTACTGGACGCCTCTGCCACAAAATTGCTCAGGTCATTGGCAAGCGAAAAGGAGTCTAGCATGTTTATGGTAGTGTTGTCTGCCGTATATGTGCTACTCAGCAAGTACACCGGGCAAGACGATATGGTAGTGGGTACGCCTATCGCCGGCAGACAACACCCATGGCTGGAAGATCAGATAGGCTTCTATGCCAATACACTGGCGCTGCGCTACCAAATAAATCACAACGACAGCTTTGAGCAAGTCTTGGACAAGGTCAGAAACTTAATGGTAGAGGCCTATACCCATCAGGTATACCCTTTTGATGCCCTGGTGGAGGAACTAAGTCTGGAAAGGGATTTGAGCCGCTCGCCAATGTTTGATGTGCTCGTACTTTACAACGACTTTGAAAAAAGACACAACTCAGGCTTGTCCGGTGTTGATACCACACCATGGAACCTGGAAACAGGGCAGGCAAAATACGACCTTACCTTTGCCTTTGCAGAAGAAGGCGAGGGACTAGTGATCGCATTGGAGTACAACGATGCGTTGTTTAACAAAACCACCATGATGCGAATGGTCGAAGTATTGGCCAGTTTACTTCAGAAAATACCGCTTGACACCGCCCAGTCCATTGGTAAACTTAACCTCATAGGCGAGCAGGAAGTCAATAAACTAATCAACGGCCTCAATCCGCCTGCAATGCCTTATGATGCGGCACGTCCCATGTATGGGCATACCGAGCAAATGGCCGAAAGTGCACTTGCCAAAACAGCCTTTATGGCTGGGAAGGAATCGATTACCTATGGTGAGTTGAATGAGCAGGCTAACCAATTGGCGCACTACCTTATGACAAACTATAAGGTGGGCAGAGGCCATAATGTGGCCGTGCTGTGTAGCCGGTCTATTGATATGCCCATCGCACTGTTGGCAGTATTGAAGAGTGGGGCAGCCTATGTGCCCATAGACTTGGCCTATCCTGACGAACGTGCAAAGTTTATGTTTCAGGACGCAGGCGCAACCTGTGTACTGACCAACCTGGAAGGCAGTAACCTGCCTGAATGGGTAAGAGAAGAAACAAAAGTTTGCCAGATGGCGGATAATAGGCTCTGGCTGGATGAACCAACTCAAAACCCGCAAGTGTTATGCGAGCCTGAAGATACCGCCTACATCATATATACCTCCGGTTCTACCGGCCAACCCAAAGGAGTGGAGATCATGCACCGCAACGTAGCAGCCTTTACAGATTGGGCACTGGTGGAATTTGAGCATTGCCCGGATGAAACGGTACTTGCGGTTACTTCTTATTGCTTCGACCTTTCTATCTTTGAAATCTTTGTGTCGATAAGCCGTGGCAGGCCGGTAAGGCTGCTGGAGAATGCGCTGGAATTGCCTACATGGGTAGAGAAAACACAGCGATCGCTTATTAACACTGTACCGTCAGCGATCAGTCATTTATTGGATAGCGGAGCCTCGCTCGACAAAGTGGCGGCAATCAACATGGCAGGCGAGCCGATCCCGCTTCAAATCAAGCAGGCCCTGTCGCGGCACCCAATCCAGACGCGCAATCTATATGGGCCTTCCGAGGACACCACTTACAGCACGTGCTACCTTTTTTCGAGCGAGCATCAAAACATACCGATTGGCAAACCCATCGCAAACACTAAAGCCTACTTATGCGATGAAAGAGGCCAATTAGTACCCCGTGGTGCTGTAGGAGAGTTATGGTTGGGAGGCGCAGGTGTGGCCAAAGGCTATCGAGGCAGGACTGTGCTCAACAAAGCAGTCTTCATGCCTGACCCTTTTGGGGGGCAGGGCAGGGTATACTGTACCGGCGACCTCGCCCGCTGGATGCCTGATGGCAACCTGGAATTTCTGGGCAGAAAAGACCAGCAGGTGAAGATCAGGGGGTTCCGCATAGAGATGGGCGAGATAGAAACCAACCTGATGACCATCGAAAATATCAAAGAGGCACTCATCACGGTATCCGAAAACCCATCTGGAGACAAAGCTTTAGTCGCGTACTTGGAAGGAGCAGGTATGCCAACGCCCGAAGTGATCAAAAAACACCTGGCACATAAGCTACCCGCTTTCATGATTCCCGATGCGTTGGTCCAATTGGAGCAATTCCCCCGCAACCAAAACGGCAAGATCGATCGAGCCCGGTTGCCAAAGCCTACTGCTTCGGCGATGGGCAGGGAATATGAGGCACCCGTAACCGACACCGAGAAGATGCTGGCATCCCTTTGGGAAGCAATATTGGGAATACCCAAAGTGGGGAGGCTTAATCACTTTTTCGAGGCTGGTGGACACTCCATGAAAGCCAGCGAACTATTGGCAAAACTCCATAACCAGACAGGGGTAAGCCTCCCATTGCAAGAGGTATTTTTACACCCGGTACTACAAGATATGGCTGCTACGATCGATGCTGCCAGGCCACACGCCCACGAAGCATTTCCCAAAGCCCCAAAGAACATCCACTACCCTGTGTCGCATGGACAAAAAAGGCTTTGGTTGCAATGGCACCAAGGCGATGGACAGGCAGCGTACAACCTGTTTGGAGCCTATCGTATCAAAGGGGCTTTGCAGCCCGAGTGCTTGGGCAAGGCCGTCAAAGCTATGGAGGCGAGGCATGAATCCTTACGCACACGATTTGTAGCAATAGACGGTGAGCCTAGACAGGAAATATTACCTTCTGGCAATCAACAGAACATTTTCGTATATCATGCGGACTTTGAAGAAGGGGACTTACACAAACTAGCTTCATTGCCATTTGATTTGCAGGCAGGGTCGTTGTGGCAGGTAAACCTTTGGCAATCCAACGAAGACGGTTTTACACTATCCTTCAGCATACACCACATTATCAGCGATGGCTGGTCACTCAATGTGTTCATCAAGGAACTGTGGCAGGCCTATCATGCTATAGCGGGGGGTGCGGAGCCTTTCCCTGCACCTTTAGCAATACAATATTCGGATTACAGCCATTGGCAGTCGAAAAAAATGCCGGATAAGCAAGGCGAGCAGGAAAAACAATACTGGTTGAGCCGCTTCGAAGGCTGGAAGCCACCCAAATCTTTGCCCACAGACTTTCCACATCCCGATAAGCGGTCTTTTCAAGGACAATTGCTAAAACTATCGGTGGATGATGAAATCTATCAAAAGCTGCAGCAACAAGCCCAGGCAGCAGGTGCCAGTATGTTTATGACAATGCTGAGCAGCATCTACACATGGTACCTCGGCCTCATAGGTAACAACGACCTGGTGCTTGGCATACCAGTCGATGGTAGGGAGCACCCTGCCTTGGAAGGACTTATAGGATTCTTCGTAAATACCCTCCCGTTACGGCAGCAGATTGATAGCCATACTACCTTTAGACAACTGATGCAAGCGGTGAAGCAAAACGTGTTGGAGGCTCATACGCACCAGGGGTATCCATTTGACTTGTTGGCACAAGACTTAGGTGCTACCAAAACCCATAACGGGCGCACCCCGCTGTTCGACGTGTTTGTCGAATACCAAAAGCTTACGGGATCAGCGGGCGTTGGTGCGTCTGGCGAAACATTGCAAGTTGAGCCATTGCCACAAGCAGAGGGCTTCAGCAAGTTCGATCTCATCTTTAAGGTAATAGAAACTGACGAAGGGCTTACCATAGGCCTGCAATTCAGTACCGAGGTGTTTCAAGCCTCCACCATCGCTTTGTATTTGGAACAATGGGACCAACTGCTACATGCGGTAGCTGATAGCCCTGACCAAAAGCTAGGCGATGTCATCATAGATACCGCAGTGCCGCCTACTGGCATGCAAGCCATAGAAAATGAGTCTGTAGAGTTTGACCTTGATTAATAAACTGCTATGAATACCACAAGCCAAAACACACGCATTGCCTACAAAGCAGCCAACGATTATTGGATGTCTAAGCTCCAGGATATCACCATACCAACCTATTCGTTGGGCATAGGTGATAAGGAGGGGAGTGACAGGCTTGCCGGCCAAGTGCCAGCCACTACCAAAGCACTGGTGAGCCATGTAGCAAAAGGGCGTGACTTGGCTTCCTCCATGGTATACCTTACGGTATTCAGGGCATTGCGCTATCATTACTTCCGGGATGTAGACGGGGTCACTTGCTTACCGCCTCAAAAGGGCAAAGAAGAGCAGCAACCTGTGTATTTACTGCTTTCGGTCAATAGCGACACTACATTGCGGCATATACTCAAAGCTTGCAGTGAAGGTTGGAAAGCTGCCTACCAACATGCAGCGTACGAGCGTGAGGAGTTAGCGGCATTGTTGGCAAGCCGTGGTTTCAGCTTGGAGGGAATAGGGCAAGTAGCCTACTTCGACGAGCGGTTGCACCAGCAGCATGACATGAGCGCTTCGGCTTTAGGGCTATCATTGTTGGGTGAGGAGGGAGCCGTATTCGAGTGGGTATATGATGCCGTCAAGTTCCCCGAAGTATACATGCAGCAGTGGGCTGGGCATTATCTCAAGGCACTGGCCTGTTTCAAGGAATGGCTCGACCTACCCATTGTAGACTGGCCGTTGTTGTCTGAAGAAGAAAAACTCCAACAGCTCAATGTGTGGAACCGTACTGGGGTTGATTACCCTGATAAAGCCACGTTACACGGATTGTTTGAAGAGCAAGTCAAAAGCAATGGGAGCAGAACCGCCGTAGCCGATGACAGGCAGTCACTTACCTATCAAGCCCTGGACCATGCAGCCAATCAATTGGCCAGTCACTTGCGCGAGGCTTATGGGGTTGGGCGCAACGATCGTGTAGCAGTCATGCTGGATCGTGGTGTACCGCTGTGGGTAGCCTTACTGGCTGTATTAAAGACTGGCGCAGCATACGTACCCATTGGTACAAGCTTTCCAGACTCCAGAGTCGAATTCATCCTGCAAGATGTTACGCCAAAGGCGATGATTGCCACTAGTTCCGAGGTGTTTTCTGATACTGAGATTCCCACCTTGTATATGGACTCGGACGAATGGGAGCATCAAGGCGGAGAAAACCAACTCGAACCGGTCAGCCCTGATGCTACAGCATGCATTATATATACCTCCGGCTCCACGGGCACCCCCAAAGGCGTGGCAGTAGCGCACCGGGGTGTGGTAAACAGGATCGCTTGGCAATGGCAAGCCCTGGGGTATGGACAAAACGACGTAGTGTTACAAAAGACTACTCCTACGTTTGACGTGTCTGTGTGGGAATTGTTCATGCCACTCGCCTTTGGGGCAAGAGCTGTGGCTTGCGAAACGGTCACCGCCCACGACCCTCAGTTGCTGTGCGAGGCCATCGAGCGGCATCACGTCACCAACCTCCATTTTGTGCCATCTATGTTTCAGGCTTTTTTGGAAAACCTTGACACGGAACAGTTAAGCCAAACCAAAACACTCCGAAGCATCGTGACCAGTGGCGAGGCACTCAAAGCAGATACGGTAGATAAGCATTATGATAAGTTTCCCAGTGTACCGTTGCACAACTTGTATGGCCCCACAGAGGCTTCTATAGACGTATCGTGGCACCAAGCCCAGCCGGGGCAATCGGTAGTGCCCATTGGCAAACCGATACAAAATATCAAGCTTCACATATGCGATGAAAACGGGCGGTTGTTGCCTGCCGGGGCTGTTGGGGAGATCAATATTGCCGGTATCGGGCTGGCGCATGGCTATGTCAACCAGCCCAAGCTTACAGCAGATAAGTTTGTGGCTGGGGCTTTACCCTTACGGGAAACAACCTACCGCACTGGTGACTTGGGGCGGTGGCTGCCCAATGGAGAAATCGCCTACATGGGCAGGACAGACCACCAAGTCAAGCTGCGTGGATTCCGCATAGAGTTGGGCGAGATAGAAAGCGTACTGCTACGTCACCAGGCAGTCAATGCATGCGCGGTATTATTGAAGGCTAGCCCGGACAGGCTGGTAGCATTCCTTGTAGGTGCTGGCCAAGGGCAGGAGGAAAATCTCCATGCCCATATGGAGGCAAATTTGCCAGCGTATATGGTAGTGCACCAATTGGTGCATATAGCAGAGATGCCCCTGACCCCTTCTGGCAAGGCAGACCGGAAAGCATTGGCATGTTTGGAGGAAGGCGGAGGCATGGTCGGGCAATATACACCCCCTCAGTCAGATGAGGAAAAGCTGCTCGTAGAGGTATGGCAAGCGGTATTGCAAAAAGAGCAAGTGGGCATTACGGATAACTTCTTTCACTTAGGCGGTGATTCGATCGTAGCGATACAAGTAGTGAGTCGGTTGGCTGCGTCAGGTTACCAGTTGCAAGTAAAGCAACTGCTCAAAGACCCCTATATCGACCGGTTGGCGCAGATCATGGAGCGGCGGCAAAACATGGCCTCACAAGCATTGGTGACGGGCCGGTCACGGTTAGCACCCATGCAGTGGCACCTGGTGGTGCACAATGGTGTTCATATGCATCATTTTAACCAAGTGATGTCCCTCGCGGTGGATAGCTTGCCTACAATAGACCGGTTAAGGCAGCTATTCGCGCAGTTGGCACAGCACCACGATATGCTCCGGTTTACCTACCATGTGGAAGACAACTACCCCTATGGGTATATCCACGACGGGCAGGCCATACCAGAAGTTTTGGAGGCAAGCCTACAGAGCGAGGCTGACGAGCAAAAGGACCTGGAGCAGTTGGTGACCGAGGCACAGGCTTCGTTCAACTTGCAATCAGGCCCGTTGTTAAAAGCAATCGCTGTGCGGTCTACAACGCAAGACTACCTTTTGTTGATCGCCCACCATCTGATTATCGATGGGGTGTCGTGGCGTATCCTATTAGAAGACCTGCATACGCTTTGGCAAATGCCCGAAGCAACGGACTTAAAGGATGGAGTGCTCCCCAACAAGTCTTTTTCGTACCGTGATTGGGTGGAAAAACTGTACGAAGAAGCAGGGCAAGCAACGTTTGAGGAAGTGGCGCGAGAATACTGGCCTGTAGCAAAGGAAAAAGACATGCCAGCGTTGCCGGGACAGGCAATGGCAGCACCAGACCTTGTCCGAGACGCAGCGTACTGTCATGTCTTGTTTGACCAAGACATGACCGAGGCATTGCGTGGCCCGCTCAATAAGCCGTTCAACACCGATTTGCAAGACTTCCTATTGGCGGCGGTAAGCGATGTGCTTGCAGTGTGGGTGGGAGCCCAAAGCCTGCCGATTATGCTCGAAGGGCACGGTAGGGAAACCTGGGGTAGTTTTGCCGAGGTTGATTTGAGCCGTACCGTCGGGTGGTTTACCAGTATTTATCCAGTATACCTCACCCGACAAACAGGCCTGCAAGACCAACTTATCCATGTAAAGGAGTGCCTGCGGCGTGTACCGTTTCAAGGCATGGGCTATGGTATGGAGCGATACCTGGGCGAAGCAGCCACCCCTGAAGCAGTGCGTTACCCAGTATCTTTCAATTACTTGGGTAGTTTTGACGGGGTCACCCAAACTACCGGAGCATTTAAGCTTGTCGATGTGCCAGTAGGGCCTATCCAAGCACCAGACGGCCCCCGACAGTTTGCATTGGAAGTATCAGCGGTGGTAGTAGAAGGGCGACTAAGGTTAGCGTTGGCCTACAACAGGCTATACCATACGCAGCGGGATATGGAACAGCTTTTGGACCAGATCAAAGGTTCGTTGGAAGCTTTGGCCAATATGGCAGCAAGTCAACAGCGACGTATCTATACACCCACAGATTTTCGCTACAAAGCACTCACCTTGCAACAAGCCAGCGAGCTTGGAGAAACTGAAGCATTGGAGGAGGTTATGCCACTAAGCCCTATGCAGGAAGGTATCCTGTTTCATGCCTTGATGGCACCCGACAGTGCGGCATACTTTGAGCAAGTGAGCATGACACTACAGGGAAAACTGGACATAGCCCGCCTCACCGTATGCTTCCAAATGTTAGGTGAGCGGCATTCGGTACTCAAAGCACGTATATGGGGACAAGCAAGTGGCACCACCCTGCAAATCATCTCAGCGCAACGGCCCTTGCCAGTGATTCAAGAAGACTTTAGTGACGAAGGGAATCAGCAAGCAGCCATAGAAGCCTGGAAACAAACTGACCGCCAACAAGGCTTTGATTTGTATAGCGAGCCACTTACCCGACTGGGTATCCTCAAGATAGCCGAGGATACGCACGAGATTGTCTGGAGCCACCACCATATAATCATGGACGGCTGGTGCCTGGGTATTGTGCTGGGCGACTTGTTTGCACTCTATGGGCAGCAGGGTACGCCGAGTTTGGGCAATTTGTCGCCCGTAGCACCTTATGCAGCCTACATCGATTGGCTGGATACCGTAGACCGAAAGGCGGCGGAAGCGTATTGGAATGCCTACCTCAATGGTTTTGGGGAAGCCAGCACCTTGAGCATGCACAAAGAGACCGGTGCAAACGGACAAGGTAGCCAGCGTTTGCGGTTGGGCAAAGTAGTAAGCACGGCACTCAAAGCCTCGGCACAAAAGCAAGAAGTAACCCTGAACACCACCATCCAGGCATTGTGGGGGGTACTATTGCACAAGCTTGTGCGGCAAACGGACATATTGTTTGGGGGCGTAGTGTCAGGCCGCCCTGCCGAACTGCCCGGTGTGGAGCAAATGGTAGGGCTTTTTATCAATACTCTGCCTGTAAGGCTGCAGATTGGCCAGGAAGACACGGTGTGGGGAGTAGCAGCCCGGCTACAAGGCGATGCCATCGAGGCTACCCCATATCATCATTTTCCACTGGCTGATATTCAAGCCATGCGTGGGGCTAAGCAAGTCCTGTTCGACCATATTATGGTGTTTGATAACTACCCAGTAGCCGATCAGCTTCAGCAAATTAGCCAACAGGCAGATCAACTACCCGAAGTGGTGGGCATGGGACTGGTAGAAGCAACACATTATGGACTTACTGTAATCGTAGTGCCCGGAGAGGATATTGAGGTGCGGTTTGAGTATGACAAAGCTACCTATACCGATGCCCAAATGGCACAAGTAAGTAGCTGCTTCGAGCGTTTGGCACAGCAAGCCATCGAAACATCCGATACCCCCATCGCATCCCTCAGGCTGTTAAGCGACAGTCAACGAAAAGCCTTGCTGGCACATAACCCAAAGCCTGTCAGCTATCCCGATGGAGAAAATGTACCGGTACTCCTCGAAGCTTGTGCTAGTCAAAACCCCGACAAGCTGGCATTGGTATGCGCAGAGGATCGCTACACCTATCAGGCGCTTGAGGCACTGACCAATCAAGTGGCAAACTATCTGCTGGCCAGCTATGATATTGGTCCCGACGTTTGCGTAGGCGTGATGTTGCATCGTTCCGCGTGGAGTGTCATCGCGATGAATGCCGTACTCAAAACAGGGGCTTGCTATTTGCCGATAGACCCGACCCTGCCTGCCGAGCGTATCGATTACATTGTAAATGACGCAAAGCCCGTGGTCATCTTTACCCAGGCAGCGTGTGAAGCAGCGCTGCCACATGAATGGCAAAACCGGTTGTGCATGGTGGAGGGCCATGAGTGGCAAGACTTCGCTGATCAAAGCCCGGACATTAAAATTGAGGCAGATAGCCTTTCTTACATTATCTACACCTCTGGCTCTACAGGCACCCCCAAGGGCGTTGCACAAACCCATCGTACTGTTCATAATCTGATTCGCTGGGACATAGATCACTCAGGCATAGCGGGTGGCTTGCGGCAGTTACAATACAGCGCATTTGGTTTTGATTCCAGTTTGCACGATGCCTGGTTTGTGCTCAGCAATGGCGGTACCTTATACGTAGCAACTGATGAACTACGTACCGATTTTGAAGCACTGTCCACCTATGTAGTGCAAGAAGGGATTGAAGTATTTTCCGTACCGTTTTCGGCATTGGATGCCTTCTTCTCAATTTATGGTGACAGTGGTTTGTCGGGCCACCAGCTCAAACATTTGATTAGCACCGGGGAGCAATTGTTGGTAAACACACCGCTGAAGCAGTTTTTGGAAGCCAACCCTGCGGTGTGCTTGCACAACTTTTACGGTCCTAGCGAGACGCATGTGGTCACGGCCGCCAAGCTGTCCGCGGCTATGGGCAACATAACCGAGCGACCGACCATAGGCTACCCACTCACTAATGCACGCCTATACGTACTTGACGAGCAGTACCACCTGATGCCCGAAGGTGTGCCCGGGCAAATCTTTATTGCTGGCGAGTACTTGGCTAAAGGCTACCTTGGCAAGATGGCATTGACTTCACAGCGGTTTGTGGACGATCCGTTTTACCCTGGTGAAAAGATGTACGCGAGTGGAGACCTTGGCCGTTGGCTTCCTGACAGACAAATTGAATACCTTGGCCGCATAGATGATCAGGTGAAAATCCGAGGTTTCCGGGTAGAGCCGGGTGAAGTTGAAGCGCAAGTCTTGAGGCTGCCGGGTATACAAAAAGCCGTGGTCGTTGCCAGTGAGCAAGCAGGAGAACAAACCTTGTTGGCATTTGTAGTGACAGGGGAAAAGTTTGACGAAACAAAAGCCAAGCAGCAACTAGCAACGGTTTTGCCAGTGTACATGGTTCCTGCAAACATGCAGCAGATCGAAACCTTTCCACTTACGCCCAATGGCAAGGTAGACAAGCGTGCTTTGGTGAGTACCATGGCGACGATGGTTACCAGAAAAGGCTATGAACCACCAGTGGGTAGGTTCGAAGAGGCTTTACAAGCAGTATGGCAAGATGTATTGGCATGTGAGCAAATAGGGGTAACTGACGACTTCTTTGATTTAGGCGGGCACTCCATCAAAGCCATCAAGCTGGGCAACCTGGTACAGGCCAGGCTACAGCAGCAGCTTACCGTCAGGCAAGTGTTTGAGCACCCGACCATCCGTGCACAGGCGTCCTTGTTAGAAAAGGAGGGAGTGGATAGCCTGCCACCAATCAAGAGCCTTGCCGGAGCTGCTGACTACCCACTTTCACCTGGGCAGGAGCGTTTGTGGGTATTGTGGCAACTAGGCACCGATATGGCCGCTTATAATATGCCGGGGATATTTGAGTTGTCAGCGTTGCCCGACGAGGGGATGTTGCGACAAGCGCTCGCCAGCGTTATCAAGCAGAATCATAGCCTGCGTACTGTGTTCGTTGAGCAAGACGGTGAACCGCGTCAGGCAATCATAGAGCCGGGCGAAGCGTGGTGGCAACAAGTGTGGGAAGAAGTAGAATTGTCTGGGGAATCCTTGGATAGTGAGGCGACCCATCAGTTGGTACTAGAGAGGGCCCAGAGGGCTTTTGACATGGAAAACGGTCCATTGCTGCGGGTCTCTCTCGTGAAGCAACCTCAGTCAGGCAAGGCGCTCTTACTGCTGGTCATGTCACATATGATATCCGACGGGTGGTCAATGCAAGTATTATTGACAACATGGCTGACCGCTTACGGGCGATTGGCCCAAGGCGAGTCGGTAGCCCTCCCTGCACTGGAAATACAGTACCCGGATTTTGCGGTTTGGCAGCGCGATCTGCTGGCGTCTGGTACAGGTGATAAGGAAAAGGCCTACTGGCTAAGCCAAATGGCCGGGCCACTCCCGATGATGAACCTGCCCACCGACCGCCCAAGGCCGAATATCAAGACTTACGAAGGGGCGGTTTACAAGGCAGTGATCCATGACAGTGCTGTCGCAGGCTTGCGGCATTTGGTCAAAGAGGAAGGGGGAAGCCTATATATGGGCTTACTCGCGGCATTGTCCGCCTTCTTTTATCGGTATACTGGTGGGCAACGCGATATGGTAATTGGCTCGCCCATGGCGGGTAGGCAACATCCTTTGTTGAAAGACCAAATAGGGTTGTTTCTCAATACGTTGCCACTACGGGTGCAGCCCGATGGTACACAAGGGTTCGGGGCATTGCTGTCCCAGGCCAAAACAGTAGCACTTGGTGCGCTCGACAATCAAAACCTACCCTTTCAAGAGTTGGTTGAACACCTCAACGTTCGGCGAGACCTGAGCCGGGAGCCGTTGTTCGACGTGCTATTAGTGCTGCAAAACATGGTAGACATGACAGCGGGTACCACTACGGCGGGCGGTCTTGAAGTAAAGCCGTATAACCAGGACATAGGGCTGAGCAAATACGACTTGAGCTTCAACTTTGCCGAAACTACCGTAGGACTGGCCTTGACGCTGGAGTACAATACAGATCTTTTCGATCCCGAAACCGTCCATGCGATGTGCGAACGGTTTGAACGGCTTTTGCTGGGGATGACACAGCAGCCGGAGTCCCCTATTGCCCAGGTACCATGGCTGGACGAGGCAGAGGAACGATACTTGATAGATACACTGGCAGGCAAAGCGGTTGCTTACGACCAGGGTACCCTACATAGCTTAATCTCGGAGCAAGCAGTCCTGACCGCCGACGCTCCGGCAATAGGATGTCGGGGCAAGTGGCTTACCTATGGGGAATTGGAAAGGCTGGCCAACCAGGTAGCGCGTTACCTGACCGATGAAATGGGTGTGCAACCAGGTGATAAGGTCGGTATACTGTGTCACCGGGATGAAAAAATGGTAGCCTTGCTGTTAGGGGTTCTAAAGACAGGGGCGGCTTATGTCGCCATTGATCCTGCCTACCCTGCGACTCGAATCACTTTTATGACCGAAGATGCAGGCCTTACTTTGTTAGTTGCGGAACAGGCAGCGATATCGGGAGGCATTCCGGCTGAACTGACTGTATTGTCTTTGCAAACACTGTTGGAGGGGGCTACTACCCAAACTACGGATAGCCTGCCAGAAAAGGCTAGTCCCGAAGGCCTGGCCTATATGATCTATACCAGTGGGTCCACCGGACAGCCCAAAGGCGTACAGATAGAGCATTGTCAGGTGACCGCCTTTATGCATTGGTGTCGACAAGAATTTGCCCAATCAGATTATCAATTGGCCCTAGCTGTGACTTCCTACTGTTTCGACCTTTCCGTCTTCGAATTGTTCTTTCCGCTCACCGTAGGTAAACCAGTACAGGTGCTAGGTTCAGGGGTTGAGATTATAGAAGTGCTGCAAACTGCAACCGAACCACTGCTGGTCAACACGGTACCATCGGTAGTGGGTGAGCTCATTGCCGCAGGGGCTGACCTGTCGCCTATCGCCGTGCTCAATATGGCAGGAGAACCAATCCCATTCCACTTTAAGGAGCATTTTGACCTTGGGCAAATGGAAGTACGCAACCTCTATGGTCCCAGCGAAGATACTACCTACAGCACCTGCTACCGCTTTGTGCAAACAGACGATGTGATTCCCATCGGCTACCCAATTGCCAATACTTACTGTTACCTGATGGATGAAAACGGGCAGCTTACACCTCCTGGGGTGGCAGGAGAGCTATGCCTGTCAGGTGCGGGAGTGGCACGAGGCTACCATGGCCGCCCGACACTGACCAGGGAACGTTTTGGCGAAGATCTCTTCCGCCCGGGCAACCGCCTGTACAAGACGGGGGATCTTTGTAAATGGAGGGCTGACGGGCAGCTGGAATACCTCGGCAGGATCGACAATCAGGTAAAAGTAAGAGGCTTTAGGATCGAGCCGGGGGAGATCGAAAAGGCACTGGCCGCTCACGATGGTATTGGCGAAGCTTTGGTGGCCGTGTGGGATAGCCCTGATCAAGGCCCCAAGCTGGTAGCTTATGTACAAGCCACAGACGAGGAGTTGGTGGAAGCTGCACAGCAGCGCATCAAACAACAACTGCCCGTATACATGCACCCCGACTATGTGGTGATATTGGAAGTGTTTCCCAGAAATACCAACGGCAAAACTGACCGGACAGCCCTACCAGCACCACAAGCCAAGGTGGCGCAAGAAGTAACTGCCGCTACCAATGAAGAAGAGGCGCGTGTGATGGCTTGCTGGAAAGCTGTACTCGGGGCCGATGAACTAGGCATACACCACAATTTCTTTGAAGCTGGTGGTAATTCGCTCAAGGCAATAAGACTGTTCAAAGCCCTTGACAGCGAATTCCCCAACACCTTTAAAGTCACAGACCTGTTTAGCAGGGCGACCATCGCCAGTCAGGCAGCATTTGCCCGAGGGCAAGGCACAAATGGTAAGGAAGGCGAAGGCCCTTCGGAAGAATTGATTGAATTAACTTACTAAGCCAATAGGGCTTCAATAGTAAAAAACAAATTAGCCAACATGAAAATTAACAAACGGGACATAGCGATTATCGGTATTGGGGGCAAGTATCCCCAGGCAGACAGCCTTTCCGGTTTTTTGGAATTGTTGCGCATAGGGCAAGACCTGGTGCGCCCTCTGAGTGCTGAAAGGATATCGCAAACCGCTATACCCTTTGGCAAAGACTACCAAATCATGGGCTTTTTGGAAGGCATAGACCAATTTGATGCACCCTTCTTTGGTATGGCAGAAGGCGAAGCGATACACATGGACCCACGGCAGCGTTTGTTACTGGCAGCAGCTTACCATGCTTTTGAGTCGGCAGGGCAGGGACTCAATGCTGTGCAGGGTAGCGATACTGGGGTATTCCTGGCCGATGCCAAACTGGACTACTATCAACATGCAGAAGCTTACGATCCGGCATTGGTCACGGGCAATAACAATGCCGCCATGGCTGGCAGGATAGCCCGTTTCTTCAACTTGCGTGGTACGGCCGAGGTAGTAGACACTGCCTGTTCTTCGGCGCTGACCGCCCTACACCATGCCTGCAATGCCCTGCTGCTTGGTGATGTCGGCCAGGCATTGGTAGGCGGTGCGAGCCTGATGTTGTTTCCGCCTGAAAAATCGAGAAATACAGGCATGGGCATAGAGTCGCCTACCGGCAAAGCCAGGGCTTTTTCCGCAGAAGCGGATGGCACGAGCAACGGGGAGTTGGTCGCATGTTTGTTACTAAAACCATTGGATGCCGCACTGGAAGCCAATGACCCGGTGTATGCGATTATCAACAGTACGGCAGTGAATCAGGATGCGGCACTTTCGGCAAGCTTTACCGCTCCCGACAGCATAGCACAGTCCGAGGTAATCCTCAAAGCCTGGCAAAAAGCAGGCATTGACCCTGCTACGATCAATTATATAGAAGCCCATGGTACCGGTACCAAGCTGGGCGACCCGATCGAAATCGATGGCATCGACCAGGCGTTTGAAGCAGGAGGCGTACCAAAAGGCCATACCTGTGCAGTGTCGTCGGTGAAGTCAAACCTGGGCCATACGGACAGTACAGCGGGGCTGGCAGGCCTGATCAAGGCCGTGTTGTCACTACATACCAAGGAACTGATGCCCTCTTTGCATGTAACGGCGTTGAATCCTTTTATAGATTTTGAAAAGTCGGTGACTTCTGTCAATACAAGCCTCAAGTCTTGGCCTTTGCCCGATAATGCTACCTTGCGACGATGTGGCGTAAGCTCGTTTGGACTGACGGGTACCAATACGCATGTGGTTTTGCAGGAAGCACCCGAAGCCGTGACGGACGAAATTGCCACTCCCCAATTGGTCTTACTTAGTGCCCATCACCCTGAGTCGTTAAAGCAGCAAGCCGAAGACTTGCTAGAATATATAGCACAGCACCCAGATACGCACCTGACTCCTTTAGCAGCTACTTTACAACGACGAGGCCAGTTTCCATATCGATGGTGCACCGTAGCCGATAGTGTAGCGACGCTTCAAAAGGCCTTGGCAGAAGTTGCCGATACAGCCGTAGCCCCTAGTGAGGGCATGGCCAAATACTTCATCTTATTTCCCGGTACAGGGAACGTAAACCAACAATTAGCAGGGCAGTTATGTGATCAAGACGAGGTTTTTGCACAATACTGGCAGCAAGCGGCTATGCACTTCAAGCGTGAGCCTGGCGAAGGAACCGTATTATTGGCTTATCAATATGCCCTCTACCACAGCCTAAAAGAAAAAGGCGTACACAGCCGCTACTTGATCGGCGACGGGGTAGGCAAGCTGGTCATTGCCGTACTGCAAGGCAAACAAACCTTGGTAGAGGCCATGGCGGATACCGAAAGTGCTGTGCCGGGTACACTTGCGCAAATCCAACTGCGCATGGAAAAAATGTTGCAAGCCGAAGCCACCGCCGATACGCTTGGGCTGATCGCGCTTAGCCCTAATAGCAACATGGCCGAAGGGCTTAGCCCTATGCTGCCCGGTTTTCCCAAAGCACGGCTTCATGCCCCGGAAATAGGCGAAGGCATGCTGGCACAACTGCTCGCAGGGCTGTTTATGGAAGGTGTAGGGATTGCCCCAATGACCAAAGCCCCACTATTGAAGCTATTGCCTCCATATCCATTTCAGAGCAAGCGACTTTGGCTGAAGCCACCTACGTCAAGGCCTGAAACGGATTGGCTGTACGATGTGGTTTGGGAATCAACCGCTATCGACCCACAAGGACTTGCTTCAGAGCTTGTGATGATTACCCTGGAAGAAGTGCTGCCCGAATGGGTAGACACGCTCCATCAACAAGGGGTAAACGTAACGCACGTACAGCTAGGACAGACTGCCTATACTTGTGACGATTGGCGACGTTATAGGCTACGTCAGGCACATATGGCAGACTGGGAAAAGATGCTGGCACATTGGCAGCGACAGGAAATCACCCCGGTGCAGGTGTTGGTCGTGGCTCCGGATCGTATAGCCCCGGTAGAGGCACTGCAAAGTATGATGCATATCGTCCAGGGCTTGGAGGCATGGATGACTGAAGGCACCCCCAGCCTATGTTTGGTAACGAAGCAAGGACATGCCTTAAGCGCCGGTGAACAGCCCAACCCTACCCATGCGGCCATGCAAGGGGTGTTCAACAGCTTGTCACAAGAGTACCTTGCATTGGAAACCCGCTGTATAGACTTAGCGGCATCCGTCGCGCTTGAGACTTTTGTGCAGGTATTGGCTACGCCTACTGCACAAACGCAAACAGCCATTAGGGGGAGCGAAGCCTTTGTACCGACTTTGGTTCATCGCGAACAGATTGAAAACAACGAAGTGTCTATAGCAGTAGGAGGACACTACCTGATCACAGGCGGTACGGGCGGCATCGGGATGTTGATCGGTGAGGCTTTGGCTGCACAAGGTATAGCCCATATTACCCTATTAGGCCGTAAAAAACTGGATACTCATAAGCCTTGGGCTACATTGGCAGCTGACCAGGGAGAATTTCAGGAATATTACGACACTTTTGCAAAATGGGAACAACAAGGCAGCCAAGTGTCTTATTACCGTGCGCCGCTCGGTGACCATGAGGCGGTGAGTAAGGCAATAGCCAACGCCAAAGAAAAAGCAGGTGTTGTAACAGGGGTATTTCATACTGCAGGTGCCCCCGGCAAAAAATACTTGCGCAATCATTCCGAAACGTCTTTCATGGAGGCATTAGAACCCAAAATACAAGGTACAATCAACTTGCATCAAGTACTTCAGGCGCACCGGCCTGACTTCTACTTGCTCTTTTCGTCACAAAATGCCTGGTTGGGACACGAGCGAGGTACCAACTATGGCGCAGCCAATGCCTGGATGGACGCCTATGCGAATGCTCAAAGCCAAGCGGGGGAACCCTTCGTTGCGGTCAATTGGCCTGGATGGCATCAGACAGGCATGCTGGCCCGCACGTTGGTGCCTGGCCATCAGGAAAGTTACCAAGAGAGCTTACTGGGAAATCAGGAAGGACTTCGACTTATATTCAAGCTCATTGGACAAGCAAAACCCAACACCGTAATCTCTAAAATTGCACCAGCACAGATGCCCCCTAACCCATTTTGGCATATGCCTGATAACAGGGACTTAATGGGAGCAGCCGATACAGAAAATGCTTCAATAGGCCGATACGAAGACAACCCTGCCTGGACAGCGACACAAAACACCGTAGCTGCATGTTGGTACGAAGTATTGCGGTCCGAGGACATGGCATTGACTGATGACTTTTTCGAGTTGGGAGGGCACTCGCTTAGTGGCATGCAGGTTGCCAACAAGATACAGGAACGGCTGAAAGTACCAATAGACTTTGACGAAGTATTTGCATACCCTACCCTCGGCGAGTTGGCACAACGGGTAGAAGGGTTGCTGTCGGGCAATAGCGAAGCGGTGGAGGTCATATCTCCAACACCTGAACGCCCATTTTACCCCATGTCGCACGCCCAAAAGCGGCTTTGGCTGCTCGATCAGATGGAGCCAGGTATGATAGCCTACAATATACCGGGGGCGTTTAAAGTTTATGGAACGCTAGACGTATCGAGGCTCGCCAAGGCTTTTGAAGCAGTAGTGGACAGGCACGAAAGCCTCCGTACTACCTTTGGCATGGAAGCCGGGGAGCCAGTACAATACATACATGCTCCTGGTCACATCGGTTTTGCAGTGCTAATACATGACCTGCGCAATGAACCAGACAAAGAGGCACAGAGCATGGCCATGGCCAACAAGGAAGCCGCTACGCCTTTTGATTTGGAAAAAGGACCTTTGTTGCGCGTGTCATTGCTGCAGTTGGACGATACCACGTACGTGTTGTTGTTTACCATGCACCACATTGTGTCCGACCTGTGGTCGCTCAACATATTATTTGAAGAAACGATCAATCATTATCGAGGGGCCTCATTGTCTCCCTTGAGCATACAATACAAAGACTACGCAGCGTGGCAAAACGGATTGTTGGGAGCCAAAGGCGACTCGGCTGCGCAAACTTATTGGGAGGGACAATTTGCCAGCCTGCCAGAGCCGCTGGCCTTAGCCACCGACCGGCCCCGGCCCCACATCATGACTTATGATGGTACTACCTTGCAGCGTATGATACCGAAGCAAGCACTGGACAACCTCAACACGTTGGCCAGACGGGAAAACACCAGTTTGTTCATTCTGCTCACAGCGATGGCCAAGACCCTACTCCATCGGTATACCTTACAAGAAGATATTGTAGTGGGCACTCCGGTGCTTGGTAGAGACAACCCTGCACTGGAGCCTTTGATAGGGTATTTTGCCAATACACTGGCTTTACGTACTACCGTTGACAGTGGGCAGCCATTCAGCGAATTTTTGGCACAGGTCAAAGCAGTGTGTATGGATGCTTACCAACACCAAGCCTATCCCTTTGACAAGCTGGTAGACGGGCTGGGCCTCCAACGTGATATGAGCCGTTCACCCTTGTTTGATGTAGTAGTCGTGTTGCAAAACCAGCAGAACAGTACTGTGCCGCAAGGGGAGGGAGGTTTTCAAATGGAAGCCTACCATACCGAGCGTGTCATTAGCAAATTTGACATCACCTTTAACTTTACAGAACAAAAAGAGGGGCTCAAACTAAACCTCGAATACAATACCGGGCTTTTCGACAGCCAGCGCATGGAGCGTATGGTAGGGCATCTGGTATGCCTTATCGAGGGTATCCTGCACAATCCAAGCCAGCCGTTGTCTGCATTGCCCATGGCTTCAGAGGAAGAACAGCAAACATTGTTGGCCTTACATGATCGGACCCAGATGGAATGGAATCAGGGCGATACGATTGTGAGCCTGTTTGTACAAGCGGTCGAGTCACATAGTGATCGTGTCGCACTTACATACCAGGGTGAGGAGTTGACCTATCAAGCATTGGACGAGCTTTCCAACCAGATGGCACACGCTATACAGGCTGTCAATGGCCCTTTGGATAACGATACACTGGTGGCGATTATGTACGAACGCTCGGCTGATATGGTCGCTGCGATTCTGGCGGTGCTCAAGTGCGGAGCAGCTTACTTGCCACTCGACCCATCGCTGCCCGCTTCACGGGTTAGCTATATATTGAACGATGCGCGACCGGTACTTGTGGTTGTGGCCGGTGAGGCCACGGCAGCACCTTTTGATTTGGGCGATACTACCTTACTTTGCCTAAGCCAGGAAAATCTGACGCCTCACCCTGCTACGCATTTAACCACTGCCCCAATGCCGGAAGACGTAGCTTATGTGATCTACACCTCCGGATCCACGGGCCAGCCCAAAGGGGTGATGGTAGAGCACCGTCAGGTAACCCGCTTGCTGTACTGTGAAGGCTTCGATTTTGACTTTGGCCCGACAGATACCTGGGTGCTATTCCATTCCATCAGTTTCGACTTTTCGGTATGGGAGCTTTGGGGAGCTTTACTATATGGGGGCAAACTACTCGTATTGCCACAGGACATAGCCCGTAGCCCACAGGCCTTGCTGGATGAACTGGTACAGCATCAAGTGACATTGCTCAACCAGGTGCCTACCATGTTTGGGCAATTGTGGGGGGCGATTGCCGAGGCGTCTTCATTGCCATCGTTAGCATTGCGATACGTCATATTTGGTGGCGAGGCACTACAGCCCACTATGTTGGAAGGTTTCTATACACAGTATCCAAACACACGGCTGGTTAATATGTACGGCATCACCGAGACGACGGTGCATGTGACTTATAAAGAGATTGGGAAAGAGGAGATAGCCCAGGGCTTGTCAAACATCGGCAGGGCGCTGCCTTCCTTGGGCTTGTACTTACTAGGTACTAACGGTCATCTCGCCCCAAGAGGTACCGTCGGTGAGTTGGCCGTAGCAGGGGCAGGCGTAGCCCGTGGCTACCTCAACCGCCCTATGCTTACAGCCCAACGCTTTATCGCAAGCCCACACCATGAAGGACAAAAGCTATACCTGAGCGGCGACTTAGGCGTATTGAACGAAGAAGGAGAATTGGTATATGTTGGCAGAAAAGACCGACAAGTAAAAGTACGTGGCTACCGCATAGAATTGGGTGAGGTCACCAGTGCCTTGTTGGGGCTACCTGGTGTGAGCAACGCAGCAGTGACCGTACGTACCGATACCACTGGCGACAAAGTGCTGGTAGGATATATAGTAAGTGGCGAATCCTTATCGACGGAACGCTTGCGGGAAGGGCTGTCCGAAGTATTGCCCACTTACATGGTACCATCACGATTTTTACAAATAGACCGCTTGCCTTACACCACCAATGGTAAACTCGATACGGCAGCCTTGCCAATGCCCGAAAGTGACCGGGATGGTGATTGTACTAGCTTTGTGGGTGCGCGCAATGCTACTGAGGAAAAGCTGGTCAGCATATGGGAGGAGCATTTGGGGCAGCGAGGTATCGGTATACATGATAACTTTTTTGCCCTGGGAGGAGACTCTATAAAGGCGGTACGGGTCAGCACGGCCGTCAACAAAGTATTGGATACCCGTATGCAAGTACGCTACCTGTTCGAAAACCCAGACATAGCCAGGTTGGCACAGGTTTTGGAGACTGCTGGTAACGAAGGGCCTGATATCGAAGCACAACTCATCGAAGGGTTGCGCAGGATGGATACCCTAAAGCAAGCCATATTGGCGACAGAAAATCAAACAGCCATATTGCCGGAAGGCATAGAAGACATTTACCCCTTATCGGCCATCGAAAGTGGTATGGTATACGCATCCATGTTGCGTGAGGAAGAACCTGTATATTATGACCAGTTTCTCATGCAGTTTGAGATGGAATCGACGGAGCGTTTTCATGAGGCACTGAGCATGGTGGTCAGCCGTCATGAAAACCTACGCGCCCGTTTTTACATGAGCCGCTTTGAGGAATCGGTCAAGGCTATAGCCCCTGTAAGCGATTTGCCATGCAAGTCAGAAGACCTTAAGGGAATGACAGCAGCGGCACAAGAGCAGCATATCAAGGCATATATGCTGCAAGACCAACAACGTCGCCTGGATTTTGATGGCTGCTTGTTATGGCAAATGCAACTATTTCACTTAGGCAATCAGCAATACTTCTGTGTATGGTCGGTACACCACGCTATACTCGATGGGTGGAGTGTGTCGCGGTTTATGGAAGAGATGACCCATTTGTTAGGTGCACCCGGAGGCTTTGCCAAGGCGCAACTGCCCTCGATGCCGCACGATTATAAATCCTATACGGCGGTACAAATGGTACGCCAGGAAGCTGCCGAAAGCCTGGATTTTTGGAAAACCTATCTGACAGGTTACACACGTTGCAAACTCCCCTTTAACTATTCAGGCAAGAAAAAAAGGGATACGGGCGGCATGAAAGCACAGTGGCTGTTTGGTGATGAACAATTGAGTGACGATTTGGCTAAGTTGTCGCAAACCCATGGTATATCGACCAAAAATGTCTGTTTTGCCGCTTACCTCTATCTGATGCGTCTGATATGTGCCGAGCAGGACTTGGTCACAGGCCTGGTATCGCACGACCGCCCTGAGTTGGAGGGTAGTGAGCTCATATTGGGGTGCTTCTTGCACACGGTGCCATTTCGTATGACTGTAGGGTCGCGACAATCGCCCTTGGCACTTATGAAAGCTGTAGAAACCCAAGCTGCCAAGATCAAACCACACGAACTGCACCTGGCAACGTTAGCTGCGGCTGTGGGGGAAAAAACCACTGTGGGCAACCCTATATTTGATTGCCTTTTTAACTTTACCGACTTTGAACCACTCACAGAAAACACTCATCAGGAGCAAGCTGCTACCCAGCAGTTTGAAGACGAACTCTTGCAGCGCGGTGCCGAAATGACCAATACCTTGTTTGATCTGGAAGTAGATAACACAGGGCAGTTGATGGCGCGAGTGAAGTATACCCCTGCTTATTTTGACGATGAGGAGATGGCTTATGCCCTGCGTTTGTACCTGCGGGTATTGTCACATTTTGTACGCAATGCCGAGCAAGAGGCCACCCCATCGGCTTTGTTGACCCAGGAAGAAATAGCAGAAACCTTATACACCTTCAATGATACAATAACACCCTATGACACCGGACAAACCATGCATGGCTTGTTTGAAGCACAAGCGGTACGTACGCCAGAGGCCATCGCCATCAGACAGCATGGGCAAACGGTGTCTTACTCAGATTTGAACCAACAAGCCAACCAAATAGCACACCGTTTGATTGAGCTGGGGGTAACTCCCGGGCAAAACGTGGCCTTGATTTGTGGTAGGCATGCAGGCATGGTAGCCTCGTTATTGGGTATACTCAAAGCCGGGGCGGCTTATGTACCTGTAGACCCTGAATACCCCGAAGACAGGCAGCGGTACATCATCGGAAATTCCAAGGTTGCTGCGGTGATCACCGATCAAAACGACCGCCAGGATACTACCGGACTACCCTGTTTACAACTGGGTAATGTAGCGATTCAGGAAGCGCCCGGTAGTAACCCCGAAGTATCCATCAGTGGCGATGCGCTGGCTTACACGATCTATACCAGTGGCTCCACGGGCCGCCCCAAAGGCGTGATGATCAACCACCACAGTGCGGTAAACCTGATCAATTGGGTGAACAAAACTTACCAAGTAGGTACTGCCGACCGGTTGTTGTTTATTACTTCCATGTGCTTTGATTTGTCGGTTTACGACATCTTTGGTACGCTTGCAGTAGGGGCGGGCATCGTCATCGCTACGCCAGAAGAAGTGCGCGACTTCCCTACGCTCAAAAAGATGATGGTACAAGAACGGATTACCTTCTGGGATTCGGTGCCTACTACGATGAATTACCTGATTACCGAATTGGAAAACGATCCGGATACGTATACCCAGTCTGAGTTGCGTGTGGTGTTTATGAGCGGCGACTGGATTCCGGTGAACCTTCCCGACAGGGTTAAGGCATTCTATCCTGGTGCGGCGGTAGTGAGCTTGGGCGGTGCCACAGAGGGTACCGTATGGTCCAACTACTTTCCGCTTCTGGAAACAGACCCTGCCTGGCCGAGTATACCCTATGGCCGTCCTATCGACAATAATTTCTTTTATATACTGGACGAGGAGCGGCAACCTTTGCCTAAGGGAGTAGTGGGTGAACTCTACATTGGTGGCGCAGGCGTGGCTGTGGGCTATGCCAATGACTCCGAAAAGACGGATGCAGCATTTGTGGCAGACCCTTTTAGCCAAACACTCGGTGGCCGCATGTACCGTACCGGCGATCTGGGCAGGATGCGCCACGATATGCAAATGGAGTTTATCGGGCGCAAAGACCACCAGGTAAAGATACGTGGCTATCGGGTAGAACTGGGCGAGATCGAAAACCAACTATACAAACACCCAGCTATCAAAGAGGCTGTGGTGGCGGCACTACACGACGAAGCAGGTCAAAACTATCTGGTCGCCTATGTGGTGTTGTCCGAATCATTAAACCCAAATGACATAAGTGCCTATCTGGCAGAAGCATTGCCTGATTATATGATCCCGCAACAGTATGTGGCTTTGTCGGCGCTGCCACTCAATAGTAATGGGAAAGTAGACCGTAAGGCATTGCCGAAGCCCGACCAATTGCCCCCTAGGGAAACAAGTATGATCGAAGCCACCACCGAGCATGAGGTAAAGGTGTCGGAGATATGGAAGGATATTCTTAAGGTTGATGTATTGGATATTCATACCAATTTGTTTGAGCTAGGGGCGCACTCCCTGAGTGTGGGGAGTTTTGTCAACAGGCTTGAGCGGGCTGAGGGGCTACGACTATCCATTCGCGATGTATTTGCCTACCCCACCGTAGAGGAGTTGGCAGGGTTGGTCGCCTCGATGGACGAAAGCGACCATGTGGGAGGTAATGAGATTGCTAAGGTGGCGGATGCCGAAGACTATCCATTGTCAAGGGCACAGTACCGTTTGTGGTTGCTTGACCAGCGCGTAGAAGGATTGCTGGCTTACAATATGCCTGGAGCCTATATATTCGAAGGCCCGCTCGACATAGCGGCATTTACTGAGGCCATGGCGGGGTTAGTACAAAGGCACGAAGCATTGCGCACCAATTTTGTACAAGTAGCCGGGGCACCGCGCCAAAAAGTACATGCTACCGATCAAGTTACTTTTACTTTGACAACAGCCCGCCCCAAAGCTGGGGAACAGGAAGCAAAAGCCATCGCGCGGTTAGTAAAGCAAGAGGCGATCACACCCTTTGACCTGGCCAACGACTCGCTCATCAGAGCTACTTTGATGTCCTTGCAGGGCGAACGCACTTTGTTTTTGCTCACACTGCATCATATTGTAGCTGATGGAGCTTCTATGCAAGTATTACTAAGTGATTTACAGGCACTATACACAACTGCCCGGACGGGAAGTGCCGCTACATTGCCTACACTGCGTATCCAATACCGCGACTATGCCGCATGGCAAGAAGGCGTGGTCGGACAGTCGCAGGCAGCTATGGCGCAATATTGGAAAAAAGCCTTGCAAGGTGCCCCTCCAAGGGTACCACTTCGAGGCGATAGGGCACCCGGTGAGGTGGGTCAGTCCTATCAAGGTGGTGTACATGCATTCCGGTTAGGTCCGGAGTTTAGCCAATGGGTAGAGGGTTTGCGCAAGGATACAGGAGCTACGCCTTTTGCCGTATTGATGGCCATTAACTACCTGTGGCTATACAAGGAAACGGGTAGTGCAGACCTCACCATCGGTACGCCGGTGAGTGGCAGGGAACACGCCGACCTGGAACACTTGATTGGTTTCTTTGTCAACATGCTTCCGCTCAGGGTAAACGCAGACACTGAGACCGGGCTGCTACCCCTCATCTCACAAGTGAAAGATACGTCGATAGCAGCGTTTGCCAATCAGCGATATCCTTTTGACCAGTTAGTAGAAGATTTGGGAATACCTGCCGGGCAGGCCAATCCGATATTTAACGTAACGAGCACCATCGAAGTGTTTGACGAGGTGTTTGAAGAACAGCCTGAAACTACACAAGGGGGAATGGGGGTGTTTGGTAATGACCTTCGGGTGGAAGCGCTCAACGTAGAAACCCAGGCCAGCAAGTACAGCCTGGCCATCGAATGGAAGCTAGCTCCGGGGCAGGCGGCCGTCAACTTAATCTACAGTACTGGCGTTTTTGAGCACGATACCATCTTATTAATGTACGAACGTTTCAAGCGGTTGCTTACGGCGCTTTATGAACAACCCGATACCCGCCTGGATGCGCTGCCCTATCAACTGGAGGAGGCACAGGAAGAAACGGCGGACGACGAACTTGGTTTTAACTTATAATATGAATGCTGGAATGACCACGAACAACACCAATGTACAAGAAAAGGCCAGTCAGCAGTACTGGTCGGAACAGCTGAAGGGGCTTACGCATGTGCCGTTGCTATCATCAGCTTATACCAGCGACCCTACAAGCATCACGGTACCGTTGCCTGCCAAAGCACAAGACTTGGTGGAAGCGAAGTCGAACGGTACCGCGTTGAGTCAATGTTTCTTGCTTATGAGTGGATTGGCGGCATTGCAGTGGCATTATACCCGACATGAGGATAGCGTAGTCGCCATGGCTACAGACAATGATGCCGAGCGCACGGCTCCGTGGCGTTTCTTTAGGCAACAAGTTTCGGGCGATATGCCTTTTCGAAAAATAATAGGGCAGACATCCGGGCAATGGACCAAGGCAAAACCCTATTGCGTAGCTGACCCACACCGCTTTGCCAGCAGGTATATGGATTTGGGGCTGGGTGAGGGCCAGGCATTGATACATCTTGGCTTGTATGTAGGAGGCGAAGCGCTGCTGCCCAATGCAAGGGAAGGTTTTGACTTGATGTTTTGCTTAGTGGATGGTGCGGAGGGCGTTCGGCTAATATTGACTAGCCGAGTAGGCTATCTTGAATCCTTGCTACGGCGATTGGCAGGTCATTTCTTTTATTTATTGTGTCAGTTATTGGAGTCCGTTGACCAGTCTTTGAGTCAGTTGGATATCCTTTCGCAAACGGAAAAAGCAGCTTTGCTTGACAGGCATGACCGTGTAGGGTTGCAATATGACCGGGATGCGACGATTATAAGCCTCTTTCAGGCAGCAGCGGCGACATACGGTAGCCATGTAGCGCTTCATTTTGAAGGAACCGAAATGAGCTATGCCGAATTGGATGCACGATCGAACCAATTGGCTCATGCATTGCAGGCACATGAAGCGGTGGCATCCGGTGCGAAGATAGGGGTGCATATGACGCGGTCGGGCGATTTGGTGATCGCTATATTGGGGGTACTGAAGGCTGGGTGTGCCTATGTACCACTCGACCCGTCACTGCCTGTGGCCAGGCTGGCTTATATGGTGGGTGATGCCTGTCCTACTTGTATCATCGCTGACATTGTGGACGCTGCTAAAGAAAAATCTGTGAGTGACATACCGGTATTGCGATGGGATACATTGGGCTATGAGGTATTTCCAAGCGCTCCGATGCCTGAAAGCCCCCAACCCGATGACTTGGCATACATTATATATACTTCTGGCTCTACTGGACAGCCCAAGGGCGTGATGGTAGGGCACCGGCAGGTGGCACGGTTATTATTTTGCGAAAGCTTTGACTTTGATTTTGGTCCATCAGATACCTGGACGCTGTTTCATGGCACCCACTTTGACTTTTCGGTATGGGAACTGTGGGGCGCTTTGTTGCGTGGCGGCAAGCTGGTTGTGTTGCCACACGAAACGGCGAGTGATCCGGAAGCATTGCTCACGGTACTAATGGAGCAACGGGTAACAGTGCTCAACCAGGTGCCTACCATGTTTGCACAGTTGTGGGAAACACTGGCTGCCCGGCAAAACAGCCCTGACCTGGCATTGCGCTATGTGATATTTGGCGGCGAAGCTTTGCAGCCTGCCACGCTTGCAGGCTTCAAAAAGGCTTACCCTGCTACACGATTGGTGAATATGTATGGAATCACCGAAACCACCGTACATGTAACTTATAAAGAGATTGAAGCGAAGGAGATATCCGAAGGGCTTTCTAATATCGGGCGTGTGTTGCCTACGCTACGTATATGTTTGCTGGCCTCAGACGGTGCGTTGACACCTCAGGGTGCGGTAGGAGAGATCGCGGTGGGGGGTGCAGGGGTAGCACTGGGCTACCTGGACCGCCCTGAACTTACTGCCGAGCGATTTATAGAGGATCCTCATCAGCCAGGTAGCCGACTCTATTTGAGCGGTGACCTGGGGGTGATGAACGAACAAGGCGACCTGTTGTATGTAGGGCGCAAAGACCAACAGGTGAAAGTACGCGGCTATCGGATAGAGCCAGGGGAGATTGCCCATACTTTGATGGTACAAGCCGAGGTGACAGGCGCTGCGGTCACTGTTTGCGATGATACCGATGGGGATAAAATGCTGGTAGCTTATGTGACGGGCAAGGATTCACTACCAATAGCCCAGTTGCGCGAAGGGCTTTCCGATGCGTTGCCACAATACATGGTGCCCGCTCACATCGTACAAGTCGAAGCGCTGCCTTACACTACCAATGGCAAGTTGGATATGAACGCCTTGCCAGCGCCGACGGCTGCTTCGGTATTGGGTGGAGACCAGTATGTAGCCCCTCGCGATGAAGTAGAGCAAGCCCTTGTAGCGGCTTATGAAGAAGTACTGGGCATTAAACCAGTTGGAATCCACGATAACTTTTTTGACATAGGCGGGCACTCGCTGAAAGGCACACGCCTAATCACACGTATCTACCAACATTTTCAAAAGCAGCTGCCCTTACGTAAATTATTTCAAAACCCTACCGTAGCAGCCCTGGCCGAAGCACTAAAAGCCGTGCAGGTAGAGGAAGTAGGCCAGGATGAAATACCACCAGCAGGAGAGCACCCGCATTTTCCGTTGTCACCCGCACAACGGCGCATGTGGTTATTGGACAAGATCGAAGAAGACAGTATTGCATATAACTTATCGGGCGTATACACGCTCGACGGTAGCCTGAATACAGATGCATTTTATGATGCTTTTCGCTATTTGGTAGACCGGCACGAGATTTTGCGCACAGTGTTTGAAACAGTAGGAGGAAAGCCGGTGCAAAGGGTCATCCCTGCCAAGATGTTTGAGTTTGAGATACCCGTACGCGCCCTGGAGGGGCAGTCAGACGCTGAAAACCAAATAGCAGCACGTGCCCGCCAAGAAATGACCATACCGTTTGACTTGGAACAAGGTCCATTGTTCAGGGCTGCGCTCATACGCCATAGTAGCCAACAGTACCTGTTGTTTTTCAGCATTCACCACATCATAGCCGATGGTTGGAGTATGCAGTTGCTCATCAAATCGCTGCTTGAGGCTTACAATGCCTTTCTTAGTGACACAAGTCCTCAAGAAAGCCCCTTGTCCATACAATACAAGGACTACGCCAGCTGGGTACACAACCAGATGGCAGGCAAAGGCTTTGCCCAAAGCCAAAGTTATTGGCACCAGCAACTAAGTGGAGCACTACCGGTGTTGGCCTTGCCTACAGACCATGCGCGCCCGGTAGTCAAAAGCTATAAAGGGGCGACCTATCATTTACAATTGGGACCGTCGTTGAGCAAGGCACTGTACAATGTAGCACAACAACACGGTGTCAGCCTCTACATGGCTTTATTGTCCGTATCCTATGCGCTTTTTCATCGATATACCACACAAGAAGATATTATAGTGGGTAGCCCGGTAGCAGGAAGACAGCATACCGCGCTGGAAAATCAACTAGGCATGTTTGTCAATACACTTGTTTTAAGACAACACCTCAATGGGGCGCTATCGTTTGCTGAGCTGCTGGCTGCTGTCAAGGATACGGTGCTCGAAGCACTGGACCATCAGGCGTACCCTTTTGAGCAACTGGTAGATGAAATACCCCTGCCTAAAGAGCCAAGCCGTTCGCCCTTTTTTGATGTGATGGTTATCTTACAAAACACCCAACAAGGTGGTCAGCCAATCCCCGCTATGGATGGACTGGCTGTGTCGCACTACCCCGCCGAGGCAGTGGTGAGCAAGTTTGACCTTACCTGGAGCTTTGAAGAGGCAGATGCCGATGTGCAAGCACCGATACACCTGACCATTGAGTATGACACCGCCTTGTATCATAAAAGTACGATTGAGGGGATGGCAGCGCATTGGCAGCGAATGGCAGAAGCAATGACGGCTCACCCTGCTGTGCCAATTGGCCATACGGAATACCTCACAGGGGAAGAAAAAGATAAGTTACTGAGTCAACTTGCGGGCGATAGACAATCTACTGAAAGTCAAACCGCCTTGACAAACCTCATAGAGACACAAGCCGCAAAAACACCTGATGTAATCGCGCTGAGAGACAAGGAAATGCAATTGTCCTACGCACAGGCCAATCGGTTGGCTAACCAGTATGCAACGTACCTGCGGCAATCGCATGGTGCCAAGCCTGGTACCCGATTGGCACTGCTGGTACGGCGTGATGCCATGATGCCCGTATACTTGCTTGCGATATTGAAAACAGGTGCTGCTTATGTGCCGATTGACGCAGCGTACCCTGCCGAGCGGATCAAGTACATGCTGACCGATGCGGAACCCCTACTGTTGATTGCAGATCAGGAATTGCATCAAGCCAATAAGGAGGCCGTAGATGGTAATGTACCCACCTTGATGACAGACAGCCTGACTACCAACACTGCTAACTTACCACCAGCGAACCTTGAAGCAACGTATAGCCTGGGCGATGTAGCTTATTTCATTTATACATCAGGTTCTACAGGCAAGCCCAAGGGGGTGATGATTACGCACTGCAACGTAGCCGCTTTTATGGATTGGTGTGCCAACGAGTTTGGCAATACGCACTATGATACAATGTTGGCGGTCACGTCTTATTGCTTTGACCTTTCGGTTTTTGAAATGTTTTATCCACTCGTTTCAGGCAAACAAGTGCGTATACTCCCTTCGGCATTGGAGTTAGGCAAGGTGATGGGCGAGGAACAAAGGGCGTTTATTAACACGGTACCTTCTGTAGTGGAAAGCCTGCTCAATGTAAAGGCTGACTGGCAAGGAGTGTCCGCCCTGAACATGGCGGGTGAGTTGGTGCCCAATTATTTCAAAACAAGCCTGAACTATCACGATATGGAGGTGCGGAATCTTTATGGCCCCTCCGAAGACACTACGTATAGCAGTTGCTATCGCTTTACCGATGACGGTCACGATATCGTGCCAGCAGGCCGCCCGGTTGATAACACCCACTTTTACCTATTGGACGGAGCGGGCCAGTTGGTACCTGAAGGAATGGCCGGCGAACTTTGCATCACCGGTGCAGGGGTCGCCAATGGGTATTGGAAACGTGAGACACTTACCGCCGAAAGGTTTGTCAACCATCCACTTTGTCCAGAAAACAAGCTCTACAAGACTGGTGACCTGGCGCGTTGGTTGCCCGATGGAAACTTGCAAATTATTGGCAGAAAAGACACACAGGTGAAGCTAAGGGGATACCGCATAGAAATGGGTGAAGTAGAAAGTGCGCTTGAGTCGCTGGAAGGAGTGAGTCGTGCGGTAGCTTGTTTGAGACAAATAAAGGAGCGTGAACCTGAATTGGTAGCTTACTTGGTAGCTGACCAAGAGGCGGATGACTCTGGTGGCAGTGGGACTGTGCCGGAAGTTTCGTGGGCTGCGACACTGTTACAAACGTTGCCTGCCTATATGGTCCCTACAAGTTTTGCGTTGTTGCCATCCCTACCACTCAATGCCAACGGTAAGGTAGACCGCAAGGCATTGGAGGCGATGACCGACACGGTGCCGATGCTAGGCGAAGTGGCGGAATATGTGGCCCCGCGCGATGGTTTGGAAACTAAGTTAGCCGGATGTTTTGGACAAATACTTGGACGTGACAAGGTAGGCATCAACGACCACTTCTTTGCCATTGGAGGCAATTCACTCAAAGTAGTGGAACTGGTTACGCTCTTGGGCGATGAATATGGCGGGGCATTAAAAGTAATGGATTTGTTTAGCCAGGACACGGTGGCAGGCTTAGCAGTGCTTTTGCGCAGCCGCATAGGAGACGATCAGGCGCCGGAGCTTGTATATAATAACGATGAATTTGATGAATTTGACCTATAATGAAACACAGCCTGCTCAAGAGGCATGGCTATTTCCCGGTGGTGGCTGTCAGTATGTGGGCATGGGCAAGGCACTCTATGACAATTTTGCCATGGCCCGGGAAGCCTTTGAAGAGGCGGAAGACTTGCTAAAGCTCCATCTGGCCAAGACATGTTTTGAAGGCCCGCTGGATACCTTGAGTAGCATGGAATATGCGCAGCCTGCGATATTCGTAGTGAGCCTGGCCAGTTACCGGGTATATACGCAGGAGTTGGGCAAGGTGCCGGGTATACTGGCAGGACATAGCCTGGGAGAGTATACGGCACTGTGTGCAGCCGGGGTCTTTTCATTGACAGACGCATTGCAGCTTGTGGGGATACGTGGGGAGCTACTCAAAGCAGCAGGCATTGATGCAGATGGCACCATGATGGCTGTCAATAAACTGCCTGTGGCACAAGTAGAGGCGATGGTGAAAGTACGCCAGGCAGCAGGAGACCAGATATACATGGCTGTGTACAACGCCCCGTTTCAAGTCGTGGTGTCGGGGCAACGGCAGCATTTGGAAAACCTCGGGAGCCTTTTGGAGGCTGAAGGAGGGCATATTAATATGTTGCCCATCAATACTCCGTCGCACTGTCCATTGATGCAAACGGCAGCCGACCATATGAGGAACGCCCTGGAAGATTATACCCCAAGTGTCATGAAGGTGCCCGTGGTGGCGAACCTCACTGGCGAACCTTATCAAGGTGTTGAGTCGGTCATTGATACGTTAACAACGCATATGATAGCGCCGGTACGATGGGAGCAGTCGATGCGGTACATGCAGGCACAGGGGTACCAAACTTATACCGATGTAGGCCCTCGTCAGGTGTTGGAGAAAATGACCGAGCATATACTGACCGGCGCTACCGCATACAGTCTTGATAATAACGTGGACGTGGACATGCTATATGCTACAGCAGGCAAAACCCGCCCGAACTTGTATGCTCTCATGCGCGCATTTGAGGTGATGGCGATCAGCACCCCTGATTTTGGTGACGATACTGAAGGGTATGCTGAGCGTGTAGGGGTACCATTCGAGCGGTTACAAGCGAAGGCGCGGGCTGCTACTCCTGAAAGTACAGACGATCATATGGTGATGGATGCTTACCAGACATTGACTGAAGTATGGGACGGAAAAGCTGTGCCGACTGCCAACCGTACGGCGTTGATGGATCATTATTTAGTGAAGACGGGTACGCAAGGGCGGTTTGGGTTTTGATTTGAGTTGTTGGTTTTCTGTCTGTTTGGATCTGCTACGTAAGGCACGAGCACGTCCTGATGGCCATCAGAATCTAACTTGCGCCAGCCTGTGTATAATCAGCGCGTTGCAGCCTTGGTTCCATGGCAAAGCCTTAGGCGGAGCTTCTTAGCTGTCAGACTAATGAATTGCTAAAATGGCGCTTGTTGACAGATGAGTGGTATGCAAGTTGTAAACTGGCGATTCAGGTCAGTTTTTCAATCAAATATGGCTAATTCTGGCTTAAGTTTAACGCAGCGTAACTTAAGCCAGCGAAGGAATATGAAGGGTTTATTTAAAACGATTAATTGCCTAAATAATGATGAATATCAAGGACACTGACATAGCGATTATTGGGATGGCGGGGCGGTTTCCGCAAGCCGCTGATATTACGGCTTACCTGGAAAACCTCCGGGGAGGACGTAATAGCGTACGTGAAATTTCTATCGATCGTAAGCGGGACACTACACTGATGCCGCACTTAGACTATCAGGTGATTGGCTTTTTAGAGGATATTGACAAGTTTGACCATCTTTACTTTGGTATATCGATGGGGGAAGCGCGCTATATGGACCCGCACCAAAGGCTCTTGCTGGAAGTAGCACATGAGGCTATTGAGCATGCTGGCTATGCGCTAGAGGCACTTTCGGGTACCGATACTGCGGTGTTTGTAGGCAGTACCAAGCAGGTTTACGGCCAGTTGAGCGACGAGCTGCACCCGATGTTGATCACGGGTACCAGCAATCCTACTACTGCAGGGCGAGTATCCCGGTTTTTCAATTTTTGCGGTACTGCGGCGATGGTGGATACAGCTTGCTCTTCCTCCTTACTGGCCTTGCACCTGGCCTGCAACGAACTGCGCCAACAAGATGCCTCGCTGGCCTTGGCTTGTGGGGTCAACTTATCGCTTTTCCCTGCTACCAGAGGTGTGGTGAGCGAAGTAGATATCATGTCCCCCGATGGGCTGGCCAAAACCTTTGATGAATCTGCAAACGGCACTGCTGCAGGTGAGGCGGTAGGGGTGGTGTTGCTCAAACCATTGGCGAAAGCCCTGGAGGATGGCGACACAGTGTATGCGGTAGTCAAGGGTTCGGCAGCTAACCAAGATGCCCAGCGTTCGAGTAGCCTCACTGCGCCTAGTGCCGATGCGCAAGCCGAGGTTATCCAGAAAGCCTGGCGCAAAGCAGGGCTGGAAGGCCAATTGCCAGGATATATAGAGGCGCACGGCACCGGTACCAAACTAGGCGACCCCATAGAAGTAGAGGGCATCAGCCGGGCTTTTGGCACATTGACGGACAAGAAACAGTTTTGTGCCATATCGGCAGTCAAGACCAACATTGGGCATACAGATTCTGCCGCTGGCATTAGCGGATTGATCAAGGCAGTGCTATCACTCTATCATAAAGAGCTGTTCCCAAGCTTGCATTTGTCTTCACCCAACCCATTTATCGATTTTATCAATTCAGCGGTCTATGTCAATACGGTTTTGCAACATTGGGACGTGCCTGAGGGGCAAACCAGGTTGGCAGGTGTCAATTCATTTGGTATATCAGGCACTAATTGTCATGTAGTGCTGCAAGAAGCACCTGAAACCCAAAAAGCAGACGAAGATACACGGGCTTTGCCTGTTGGGCCAATACTACTCTCTGCCAATACAGAGGCACAACTTGTGCTCCAGGCAACACGCTTGGCCGATTGGCTGGAAGGCAACCCCCACACTGAGATGTCAGCAATTGCCGCTACGTTGTCGGCAGGCCGTACACACTATACTTCCCGTGGTGTATTGGTAGCACAACATATTCCGGAGTTGGTCGCCCAACTCCGGGATTTTGTGCCTGATAATCAAACCAAGACCGTTACCGGACGGTGGGTGGTATTTTCTGGGGACTGGCAGCCGGGCGATGCATTGATAAAACAGGCATTGCATTTCCCTGCTTTCCGAGTGGCTTGGGAGGCTTGCCAGGCAACAGGCAGCAAGCTGGAAGATGCCGTGCAACGAGGCTTTGCATTTCGCTACAGCTACTATAAGCTGCTCGACCAGCTTGGGTTGGGCAGCAAAAAAATCATGGGGACGGGTGTCGGAAAATTGGTTACAGCAGTACTACAAGGCAAAAAAGGGTTAAAAGAGGCATTGGATGACGCGAAGGGGTTTGCTTACACGCCTGATAAGGCGTTGCCTAAAAAGCTAAAAGCCTTTATCGATACCAAACTTGCTGCAGGCGAAGAAGTGGTAGAGGCAGGCGGCGCGGGTGAGATTTCCCATACCCTTCAGTTGCTCGATGCACAGCTTCCGGTACATGCATTAGACAATGATAGTTTTGCACCGATGATGGCATGGCTGGGTGCTTGCTATAAGCAAGGGGCGGTCATTCATTGGGAGGCATTGTATAGTTTCAAAAATTACCAACGCATAGGCTTGCCCGGTTATCCTTTTGAGCGTACCCACTGTTGGGTGAAAGGAGCGGACAGCCTGCAACGGAGTGGCCCTGAGGAGTGGTTTTACAAACCTGGCTGGTTAGAAGGTACTGCGATGCCGGAGGGCGAAATACCACAAAATATGGCCTGGCTGTTGTTGGGGGAGCATGATGAGGCTACCGATATGCTTCATGCACGGTTGCAGGATGCAGGCAATGAAGTAGTACGGGTGATGCATGGCACTGCTTTTGAAAAACCAACAAGCCATGGGGTGAGTTATCAATTGGATATGGCCAGTGAAACGCAAGTGCGTAAGCTCTACGGTGCCCTGCGGCAACAGGCAGTAGAGATCGGTGGCATTGCGATGGTAGAGATGGCTCCTGTGGATGGTACAGGTACCATGGAAAGCATTGAGCAGCAACAAAATCAACTGCTGTTGGCCCGTCAGGTATTGGCAAACGTATTTTACGACCGTTTTGCTACCCCGGGGTTTGTACTATGGCAATTATCTAGTCAGTCGGAGGCGGTGTTGGAAAATGAGCAAGCTTCCCCCTTTAAACATGCACAGGGTGTATGGTTAAGGGCTATGCAAAGTGATTTTCCTCAATTGCAGGTCACGGGTATAGATGTTCAAGAGGGTTGCCCAATCCATGAGGCGGTAGGTTACCTGGTCAATGAAGCTGCTGCTGATCCATTGCACCGTTTTGTAGCTTACAGGGCAGGACGGCGGTATGTGCCACGGCTCGATGCATTGCCCATGTCCAAAACGGAGGATCCATTGCCATTGGGTAAACCAGAAGGTACTTACCTGGTTACTGGTGGTGCCGGAGGTATTGGCCTGGCGGTATGTGAGCAATTGGCGCGTGATGGAGCAGGCAAACTGGTCATTTTAGGACGGTCTGCATTGCCTGAGCAGGCATCATGGCGGGGGCTTGCCGATCAAAACCAAAAGTTTGCCCGGTTGGTAGCGTTGTGCGATCAGGTCAGTGAGGTGTCGTATCATGCTGTAGACATGGGCAATTCGGAAGGGTTGCAAGCTGTATTGAAAGACTTAGATGGCGTAAATGGCGTGATCCACGCCGCTGGAGTACTTGGCCAACAACGCCCGGCTAACAAATGTACCGGTCAAGGGTTTAAAAACACACTCGCTCCCAAAGTAACGGGCAGTGTTGTTTTAGGGCAATGGGCGAAGAAGCAACCTATGGATTTTTTCATCCTGTTCTCATCGCTCAATGCGATCGTGCCGCAAGCCAATACGGCAGATTACGCAATGGCCAATGCATTTGAAGATGCTTATGCCGCTACCTTGCGTACCGAAGGGCTACCTGCTATGGCGATCAACTGGGGTGTCTGGGGCGAAACAGGCATGGGCAAAAGGGTAGCGGTGGAATCTTACGAAAACAGGATGGCACCATTGCGCGCATGGAAAACCGAAGAGGGCATTCAGGCTTTGTGTATGGCCGGTCATAACCAGGGGGCGCAGGTACTGATTGGCGATATAAGCCTGGAACAGTTTGCGCAAAACCCATTTTTTGCTGTAAACGAGGGAGCAGCAGGGTTTGCCCATAAACATGCTCACGGAAAGCAATCACCCAATTATCATATTGACTCAGCTGCTAGTGCACAGGAAAAAGCATTGCTTAAGATATGGTACGACTTGTTGAAATCGCCCAGTATTGGCCTGAGAGATAACTTCTTTAACCTGGGTGGGCACTCACTGTTGGCAGGCAGGCTGATCAACAGGGTGAAGAAAAAGTGGAAAGTGGCCTTGGCCTTCAAAGATGTTTTGGAAAACCCCACCGTAGGCCAAATGGCGACTTTGATAGACAAGAAGGCACAGACAGGAGATACTGAAAGCAAGGTTGTACAAATACCATTGGTACCAGAAGCTGCCAGTTATCCACTTTCACATGCGCAAAACCGATTGTGGGTATTGAGTCAGTTCGATGAGGCTTCGGGCGTTGCCTATCATATCCCGTGGGCCTATGTGTTACATGGCGAATTGGACAAGGCAGCATTCGAAAAGGCGATAAGGTACGTAGCTGCACGACATGATGCTCTGCGTACTTCCATTGTGCTGTTAGAGGGGGAACCAAGACAGGTGATTGCAAGCATAGATGACTTTACTCCCAACCTATCATGGGACCAACTGGAAGGTGCCGATAGCGGTAGCCAGGAAGTGTTGGCGTTGACCAGGCAAGAAGCAACGACAATATTCGACTTGCAATCAGGGCCGCTCTGGCGTTGCCGTATGACAACGTTGGGGCCACAGCGTTGCCTGATGACCCTAACCTTACACCACATTATTAGTGATGGCTGGTCACTCAACATCATGGCACGTGAGCTAACGCAGGCTTATAACGATTTTAAAGCTGGCAATACCCCCAAAACACCATCCCTACGTTTGCAATACAAAGACGTAGCAGCCTGGCAAAACCTACAATTGGACGGTGCTAGCGTGAAAAACCACCAGCAGTATTGGCTCAAACAACTCTCCGGGCCAGTGGCACCACTCAATCTCCCCACTGATAAGCCTCGCCCGGCGGTGAAGTCTTATGAAGGTAGCAAAGTGACCTTTGATTGGGGCGGTGTGGTGAGTGACCAGCTCAAATCTCTCAGCCAGCAAGGACAGGCCAGCTTGTTTATGGCACTGCATGCGCTTGTCAAATTGTTGCTATATAAATATAGCAACCAGCAAGACCTCATCGTGGGTACGCCAGTGGCAGGCAGAGAGCACCCTGAACTTGAATCGCAATTAGGCTTATACCTTAATACACTGGCGTTGCGCAGCCAGTTAGCACCAGAACGATCTTTTAACGAATGGATGTCGCAGGTGAAATCCGAAACACTGGAAGCGCTTACACACCAATCGTACCCGTTTGACAAGTTGGTAGACGATTTGCGCCTGAAGCGTGATACAAGCCGGTCGCCATTGTTTGATGTGATGATGCAAGTGCTCAATACCGAGGCAGCTGGCGACACGGCCAGTTTGCAGATGGACGGTTTGACTGCCGAACCTGTGGAAGACCAGCATGAAGCGAGCCAGTTTGACCTATCATTTATCTTCAACGATACACCCAGAGGCCTATTGCTGGTCATTGAATACAATACAGCCTTGTTTCGCCCGGAGCGTGTAACGAGGATGGCGCATCACCTGGAAGCCCTTGCGTTGGCAGTTACCGCGAATCCTGAAAAGCCTTTGAAATCGATTTCGATGTTGTCTGAGCAGGAGGCGGCAATCATTAAAACGTTTAGCACAGGTGTACCAGTTGAGTCTACTATTACACATAGTTTGGTTGATAGGCTGACCAGTCAGGTTGCCAAAGACCCAGACCAAGTTGCACTGGTTGATGGGGTATCAAGCCTCACTTTGAGTGAGTTTGATGCACAAAGCACCCGTATTGCCCAACATATTCTGGCGATGGGATTACCAGCCCCATTGCGGATTGCCCTGGTGTGTGGGCGTTCGCGGTGGCTGCCATTAGGCGTGTGGGGTATTTTGAAAGCGGGTGCGGCTTATGTGCCCGTGAGTGCAGACTATCCCGACGCACGAAAACAACAAATGCTATCGGATGCAGGCATTGGCTTGATCTTAACCGATGGCCCGCGCTCCATGGAGGGTTTTGGTTTGCCAGTAGCCCATATAGAGGATTGGGTATCCACAGCTGCCCCTGATATAGAGGCGATGCCTCAAACTACCGCTGAGACGGTGGCTTATGCCCTCTATACGAGTGGTACTACCGGCCTGCCTAAGTCAAGCCTCACATGCCATGGTTCTGTATTGAACTTGGCAAACTGGCTTGATGGGTTGTTCTACAAGAATTTTCAAGGTACGCCACGGGCACTGCTCACAGCGGCCTATACTTTTGATGCTTCGGTGCAGCAGTTGTTTGCGCCATTGTTGTATGGTGGTACGCTGGTAATGATCGATGAGGCAACACGGCGTGACCCGGTAGCCTACACTGAGGCACTTTGTGACTTTGGTACTGATATCATCGACATTACGCCTGCTTATCTACGTCTGGTGCTTGACCATTGCCTTGAAGCAGGCCTACGGCCTCCGGTAAAGATGGTGCTGGTAGGGGGGGAGGCATTGACTGATGGCCTGATAGCAGATTTTCGCAAAGTAATGCCCAAAGACAGCCGTTTAGTCAACGTATATGGCGTGACCGAAGCTACTGTCAATAGTACCTTTGAAGAAGTGGGCGATCGCCGTGCCCATTCCCACAGTATAGGTAAGCCACTGCCGGGTACCGAAGTGTGGCTACTGGATACCAACGGCTTGCCAGTACCGATTGGCGTACCGGGCGAGCTATGTGTGGCGGGGCGTGGGGTGGCGCTGGGCTATCTGAACCGCCCGCAACTACAGCAGCAACGATTTACCTCCCATCCTGCCCTGACCAAAGGCCTGGTATACCACACTGGCGATATGGGGTATTGGCTGGAAACGGGTGAGCTGGTATTCATCGGGCGTAGTGACCATCAGGTAAAGCTACGGGGCTACCGTATAGAGCTGGACGAGGTGGCTACGGCACTTGGTACTTTACCGGAAGTGCGCGAAGCAACCGTAACCACATGGGGCGAGGGTGAAGCTATGCAATTGGTGGCATGGGTTGCTGGTAACAAAGCCTTGGAAAGTGCTGCTTTGCAAGCCAAACTGCGCGAAAAACTCCCTGCTTACATGGTGCCTGAGCGCTGGCGTTTGCTTGATGTATTGCCCAAAAACCAATCAGGAAAAATAGACCGTGCTGCATTGCAAAATACACCACTCACTAATGAGGATGAGAAGCAACCGGATAGGCCACCAGCAACCCAGGAAGAAAAGGCACTGGTAGAAGCATGCGAAGCAGTACTTGGAACAAGTGGCCTGGGCGTGGAATCTGATTTCTTTGAGTTGGGAGGCAACTCGCTCAAAGCCATTAGGCTGGTGAACAAACTCAGGGGCATATACATGCTGCATATCAACGATGTGTTTGCTTACCCAAAACTATCTGATATGTCACAACGTCTACGGGCAGTCGCGCAAGACCGGGTAGCCACGCTGGGCATGTTGTTGGAAAAAGAAAGTCTAGATGCCCAGCCTGAGATCACCGAAGAAGAGATGGCGCGTTTTGAAGATTACTTTGAAACAGCCATTCAGACATACGATAGCCAGTATCAGGAGGAGCTATCAGGGGTTGATCTGCAAGCAACAGCAGCCTATCAACATATCTTACTCACGGGTGCTACAGGATATTTAGGAGCCTATTTGCTCAGAGGGCTGTTGAATAATCACACCACCAAAGTGTCAGTGTTGGTGCGTGGTGAAAGCCCGGCGAAGGCCTTTGGGCGGCTAAAGGATAAAATGACTTACTACTTTGGCAATGATTGGGTCAATAGTCAACTAGATAGCGTACAAGTATTGGCAGGTGATGTAGCCTCCGAAAAACTAGGCCTTGATGAAGCAACCTACGTGCAGTTGGCTAGTGCTGTAGATTGTATTATCAATTCGGCGGCCAACGTACGGCATTATGGCACACACGCCGATTTTGAATCGGTCAATGTAGATGGACCCCGCAGGCTTTTGGCGTTTTGCAGAGAAGGCAGGCAAAAAAGTATGCACCATATTTCTACCATGAGTGTAGCTGGTGGCAAGGTGCCCGGCAAGCCTTACATGTTGTATACCGAGTATGACCGCGACGTAGGGCAAGAGGCAGGCAATTTTTATGTACGTTCCAAACTTGCCGCTGAAAAGATGTTGGCCAATGAACCAGAAGTGACCTTTTATCGGGTAGGATCGGTGATGTTTGATTCCAGTACGGGCCGGTTTCAGGAAAATATGGCAGACAATGCCTTCTATCATTCTTTGAGACACTTTATAGATATGGGGCATGTTCCGGCTATCGGCCTGATGATGGAATTTTCTTATGTAGACAAGGTAGCAGAGGCTGTATTGCGATTGTTTGATAAGCAATCGTTGCATGGTATGACCCACCATCTTTACAACCCTGAAACACCCGACACCGCGCAGTTTGTAACATTCTTGTCAAATTGCGGATATGAGATAACACTCAATAGTCTGCCCGATTTTCTTCGCTTTCTGTTGGACCACCACGAAAAATATCAAGAGGTGATCGATGGGTTGTTGTTTAGGTATCAGGAGTTTATCCAGGCAGATCAGCCCTTTACCTATTTCAGGTTAGCATCAGGCCGTACGCTTACTTTATTGAAACAACTTGGCTTTGACTGGCCCCCACTAGCACAACAACATATTGATATGATGGTAAAACATTGCCAGGACCGAGGGTATTTTCCGGTAAGCTTACCATACCAGCGTGAATATTGAGCCTGTTTGAGCCTAAGTTCAAAGCGTCATCATTCTGCAAAAAATCACTAAATAACTTAGTCTGATAGCAATTAAGTAAACTTTGTACCCCCATATTAACAGTGAATTGCCTGCTACCAAAAAGGCCCGAGGTTACAACTTATTGACGGGCAGAGAACCCTTCTAAAGACAGACGCTACCGGGCCATCTCTTTTTCAATCGACTGTCTTTTGACTTTAGATATTATGGATGAATTTTTTACGTAATGTATTAAGCCACTAGCGTTGCGTCATAAGTCAAACATTTTCAATTGGTTATAATCACGTTCTTTGAAATTTTGTAGATTGGTTTTGTCAAATAGCTGGTTTATAAGCTCTTTGTCAAATATGTTGACGCTCAAAACCTGTAGGATTTCGTAGATCGAGCGTTCGATCTCCAGCTCCTTTTTTAGGATCATGATGGTCACGTATACCGAGATGGCTAGCCAGATCTGGGTCTTTACGGCGTTTACGCTCGTTCCCCAAAAGTATTTGATCTTCAGGTGCTGTTTTATCCACTTGTAGAAGGTCTCGACGAACCATCGATGCCTTTAGAGCATGGCCACTTCCATGGCCCCCAGCTCAAAGTTGTTGGTCAAAAAGACCAGTGTCCTTTCCGTTTCGCGGTCATAGTACTTTAAACAGGGAAGCCTTCATTTTTAGGGAAGGCTACAAATCGATGGACAGAGGCCGTTCACGGTATATCAACAGAAAAAGAAAAAAGCGTAATGATGCCAATGAAAAACAGAGTTTTCAACAAAACAAGGGAGTTGTCAGTCTCCCCCGGACCCCCTCTTTTCAACATCATTATCACATTTATTTTTGAAAAAAAACTGTCCTAGAGATGGGGGTAATTATAATCCACCTGATCTCTTCCCAAGATTAGGTATTGGCCATAACAAGAGCATCGGGACTATTTGACTTCCTCTCATTCTCAAAAAGTATGTTACCTATAACTTATCTTTGATAGCATAGAATAGTTAGGAAGGATAAGTGAAAAAGTTGATCCTACATTTATTTCACTTTCTACTTTAAGTTCCGCATCAATTTTGGCAGCAAAGTCTTTACACATTAATAGGCCTATTCCCGTTCCGTCTTTCATAGGACTACTTTGATACTGATAGGTTTTTTCAGTAAAAATTTTCAGCTTAGCGTCAGAATCCATTCCCTTCCCATAATCTGTAATCGAAATGATAATGTTTGAATCTTCTAAAAAACAAGCAACTTTGATTATACCCTCAGGGTAACTGAATTTTATTGCATTAAATAATAAATTCCTGATAATTAAACTTGTAATCTCCTTGTCGATATAAATATCGTTTTTGATCAAGCATGAGATTCTAAAACTGATATTCTTTTGACGTGCAAAAGATCTTACCGCAGATAAATTTTCTGCTATTAAATCGATAATATTTAATAGAGACAGTTTGCTTTCTATGTTATTTTTTTTTTCCAATGCCCAATGCAGGAGACAGTTTAGCAAATGATTAATTGAATTTATATCATGTTCAATATCCGTCAAATATGTCGAGTTGAGTTTCGATTTTTTTTTAGACCCATCTGTTGATATCATCATAGACAAGGCATTCAATGGACTTTTAAGATCGTGGGCGATAACATATAAAAATTCGTCTTTTGTCGAATTACTTAGTAGCAACATTTGTTTTTCTTTCTCAAGAATATTCAGATTGTTTTGTGAGACTTGAAGTTTGTAAAAAATCCTTTTTAATTTTATTAAAATTACGATTAAGGATAGACTAATAATAAAAACAAGAACCGAGGGGATTAAGAAGAGGTTATTTTTAAAACTATAAGTTGTCTCAGATTTTTGGGTCTTATTTGGTATATAATAAGGATTGATTTTATTACCCATCGTAAGTGGTTTCGAACTTATGAATAGAGATGGGTTGTCAAGGATTGAAAAAAAATAAAAGAGTGATATAATAATTATTTTGTAGGAGAGCTGCATATGAGGGAATAGATATTTTTAATAGGCGGCAGTAAGCTTGTTTTACGCGAATATGTTTCTATTTTTGATTGCGAATATGGTCAAACTATTTTGCCCTGAAATTTTCATTTTACGACAAATTGAATACCTAACATTTTCCACAGTTTTAGGGCTTTTGAAAAGAAGACCGGCAATCTCCTTAGTGGTTTTTTGTTCTGAAATTAATTTTAAAATCTTAGCCTCTTTATTAGTGAGTTTTGAAAGAATGGCTCCTTTTCGATGATTGGAGATGCCAAAATTTTCTATCCTGTGGAAGACGCTTTTACAAGCTTTACTTATGTATTGTTTTCCATTTTGAATATGCTGCAGGCAAACCATGGTCTCTCTCCAAAGCCCCTCCTTTAATAAAAGGCCATCAATTTTTAATGCCACGGCCTTGTTATAATCACTTTCTGAAAGGTAATTACAGTAAATCACAAATTTTGTTGGATAGTTTAGTTTTCTAAATTTCCTTATCACATCGAGACCACTTAAGTTTGGCATTTCGAGGTCGGTAATTACAATATCTGGCTTGAGTGTCTTTATTTTATTTACGGAATCAAGTCCATCTTTTGCTTCGCCGATTACTTGATAGTCCGCTGACGAATCGAATATTGATTTTAGCCCAGATCTTATGATGACGTGATCGTCAATTAAAAAAAGCGTTGGAACTTTATCTGTTTTTGATTTTTTCTTAGTTAACATAAAATTTTGTTTGATTTCAAACCCTATTTTAAATACGCGATTTATTTAAATATTTTTCAGTAGATTAGAATCTTTTAATTGAATTGCATAAGAATCAAATTGGAATGTACTTTCGACCGTTCGCCGTTATGTCGCTTGTTTTTTAAAGGAAATAAACGCTTCATGATATCTCCACTGTGGTTATTAGACATGTTTTTAAATTTAGAGCATAGTATACCTTGCAAGGTTAATAACCTCAAAAAACACTTTTGGTTTAAGCTTATATTATTGAAGTGGGCGAAAACATCCAATATTATAATAGCAAATTGCGATACAGGTTATTTCTTATAAAATAAGTAAAGTATTTGATGTATTGAAATAAGAAAATGCTCTGTAATAACGAAATTTCTCATACCTTATTTACGAACAAATTGACGATAATAGATGTTATTATTTTTACTAATTATGATGCTTTATTGTCATTTCATAATTTGAAAGAGATGGGTTTATTTAGGGAAATTTGGACAATACCATTAAAAAAAATAATTTATTTTTAAAAACATGACAATTTTTTTTTGCAACGGTTTCAGGTTGTTCCAAGATGAATAATGGTCACCCTCTAAAAATTCAGGAACAACTGAGAAATTGGATTTGACCTCCTCCTGTTAATGTAGCCTTCCCTAAAAACGAAGGCTACAAAAGGGTAAGCTGGCTAATTCGGTTCGATTTGTGCCACCTGTTTCGGAGTCATTGTGCCAGTCGTTTCGGTTCGAACCTTGCCAATAATCTAGGTTCGACTTGTGCCGGTTGATTTTGGGACACGGATAAAACGGTTGGTTTTGTGCCACTTTGAGAGATCGAGTAACCTTATCGCCTAAAAAGCGATATGGCCAACACACTTGATCCAATGGACCTGAAACAGATCATCACCTTGCATTTGGACGGTTACAGCAACCGTAAAATAGGGATTGCCCTTAGTATCTCCCGCAACACGGTAAATACCTACATGCGCCTTTTCAAGGGGAGCGGTTATACCTTTAAAGAGCTTTTGTGCTTCGACAATAAGCGCCTAGAGGTACTTTTCACTTTTTAGGGAAGGCTACAAGGTTTGGGAGTAGTGTATTCCTCGGCCGGTTCTCGTCCTTGGACGGGGGAATGGAACTGTTGCGGCTGTTCTTGGGATTTTCATACTTGGACAGCCGTTCGCGTAATGATGCGTTTTCCCTGCTCAATAGAAGGTTGTCACTTTCGAGCACTTCTATACGATGCTCAAGCTGTTGCAAACCAACTAATAGTTCCGATATGGCCTTGGAATTGTCGATAAACACAAGATCCGACAATACTAGATAAGATCCAAATTATTCGGTACTTTTATTTGAACTGATTAGTTACCTAATTTTAACTATTATTGGAACATCTCTCAAAGTGGCACCATTTGACCGAAATGGGTGGCACCATCACTCCGATATAGCCAGGTAAGCCTTCAAAATGGGTAAGTCTTCAATTAGTATTCTATTGTTTTTTCCCCAAATAAGCGTTCACCTACTATTCCTAGTTCCTTACATTTATCAATAAGTTTATTTGATTCTATAATAGGCTTAGATTCATCTGTATACTTAATTGAACTAATAAACTCTAACCAAGGCTCAAGTCCCATTGCATATACAAATACGTTTTTAGGTTTAAATATTTCTATTAAGCTATTTCCTTGATTAAAATCAGAACCTGCTAATCTACGTGACTGATCTTGTTCTCTTGGCAAGGGTTCTGACAATAATGGGCCATATAACCATGATAAGGGTGCTCCGTCACACTCCATCCCTAAGAAAAGAACATCAATGTCGCCAACTATACGTTGTATTCTTTCATAAAGCTTAGGCTCTATGTTTCGAGAGTCTGCAACAAATATGACTCTAAATTTGTTATGAAGGGATACATGAAAACATAGTTTGCTTCTGACATCCAAATCCGAATGCTCTCCTAAAAAAGGTAAACCGGTAATTACACATTTTTCTAAATTAATGGTTTGCATATCGTCAAGCTCAATGATATTATTAAAACCAATATTTTCAAACAACAATCTTAAAGATGGATCTTGTAAATTTCCTTTCCCACTGCTAGGGACTACTATAGTCTTGATTGAATGACGTAATTGTAATAATGTTTCTAACAAAACATGGTCTTGATGATTATGCGTAATCAAAACATAATCTATCTCCTCTGGAAGATCACTTATTGTATATCTATTAACATCTGAATCATAGCCGTCATAACTAATTACTGGATCTACTAGAATTGAAATTTCCTTTGTTTCAACTAAAACGCAAGCATGCCCAAAATATCGTGTCCGAATACCATCTCCCAAATAAGGCTGATATTTTTTTGGGGGCTCTTCCGTAAAGAAAGTGCTAAAAAGTTCTTCCTGATGGGGTTTAATATCTAGTATTTTTTTTATTTCTTTATAATCTCCCGCTTGACGTTTCATTTTAAATAAATCATCAATTACACTTTTCCTAAAAGGAATATCCAAATGGATCAAATTATCATCGTCTAATCTAGGCGTACTAAGGCAAAAAGATCTGGAAGTGTCTGACTCTACCAATTGAAGAGAAATAGATTGTGCAGTTTCATCATAAAACTCACTCCTAAATAATAAAGATTCAAAAAATCTATAATTTGGTTGATTGTTTAAATCATAATATAATTCTACCAAGCCTTTTAATATATTAGGTACTTTTTGATATAAAGAATCCAATGAAAAACCTTTAGCCTCTTTTTTAAGTAAAGTATTTAAATCACTAATTGCATCGTATAAAGCTAACATGTTTGCTCTCTTACTTAACGTATTATCATATAATTCTTTAATTTCTTCAACTCTACCTCCAGCATAATCGATGAAAGGTCCTCCTAACATTTTTGGGTTCTTTACCGCAGCTGCATGAATTTTTGGGTTTTTAATATAAGACTCCATAATCTTCAAATGTCTTTCTTTAATATTCATTGCTGATGTAGCCGGTGATACAATATGCGACCAAGCGTACCATCTATCTGCCAAAGCTTCTAAGGCTACATTTAATTTTAAATACATTTTATCCATAATAGTTAAACTAAATTGTTATTTTAATTTTTTTATCGACTTTACTCAATAGACTTTAAGTTCTTCAAATTGCCACATAGACTCCTCAGTAGACAACCTCATTATTCCTTTGGCTCTATCTGTAATTTTGTGGGTAGTAATTAAGAGTGGAATTATGTGCATAACATTGTAATAAAGGCCACGAACTTCGAACAAAAGTCCTCGTTGAAAACATGACGCCCTTATCGTCTTAAGAAACTGTGAGTAGGGACGCTTCGAAAACTTATCAAGAACAAATTCAACCCCAATCATCATTCCACGGGCTCGAACATCACCGATGAAAGGAGGCTGATCCTTTAGTTTCTCCAATTTTTCAAAAAGGTAACTGCTAATATCAGAAATATGCTTTATAATATTGTACTTTTCTATAAAACTAAAAGCACCTCTGGCGACTACAATACTTACTTGATTTCCCCTAAATGTATCGATATGGGCTCCAGATGTCCACGCCTCAATATCTTTTCTATATATTAACCCTGATAATGGAAATCCGATACCACCAAACTCTTCTGAAAAAGTAATAATGTTTGGAATTGCCTCGGTATTCATAAATTCTAAGAAAGAAGCAGCTCTTAAAAAATCACTTTGAGTCTCATCGAAAATCACTACAATTTTTTTAGGGTATACTTCCTTTGGTAACATATTTCGACCTTCTCCTTGTAATGGTTCAATAATTATAGCGGCCGGGGTTTTTATTCCTGAATGTAAATTTTCCTGAAGCCGTTCAAAGTGTTTCACACAATCAATATCAAATGAATTAGCCTCTTTATCAAAAGGACAACGATAACAATAACCATAAGGAACAAAATGTACATCAGGAATCAATAAGGTTATTCTACCCATAAATGCAGTGTCAGAGCTCACGGCATGAGCCCCCGACGTCATACCATAATAACCACCTGAAAAGGCTAAAACTCCACTCCTGCCAATTTTAATTTTTGCTAATTTTATGACTGTTTCAACAGCATCGGAGCCAGTTGGTCCTCCAAAAACAATTTTATATTGAGACTGTATTTCATTTGGCAAGTGTGCCAAAATTTCTACTATTAAGTTCACCTTATTATCGGTAGGGAAACCTAGGGCATGTATTAATTCTTTATGTTGAGATGAAACGTACTCAAACACATGTTGTTCATTACAATGACCTACATTGAGCACGTCACAACCACTAAAAGAGTCTATAAAATGATTACCGTCAACATCTTTTATAATACTCCCTTTTGGGCGTTTTATTGAAATGGGCATATTTTTTAGGTAAGAAAAAATGCGGCCTTCTATTTTCTGCTGAAAAGAAAGCAAAATTATTGATTTACACCCTAGAACTTGAGGGGTACTGATGTTTGCTTGTTCCGATAAATGAAATTTACTTAAGTTCATATCTCATTTTTTAATAACAATGCCAAAAAAGAATGTTCTGTATTGAACATCTTAAATTTCTAAAATTGTGATTAAAAATATATGGCAATTACACTCTTTGAGTGTAATTAATCGTTTATAATAATATAAGGTTAGCAAAACAATACATATGGGTGATAACCCTCTTTATGTTGGTATTTAAAGACATCTAAAAAAAGCGATGGTAAAACTTTCCGGTTTAACGGGAGGAAGTCACTAGGGCGTGTTAACACTAATTGCATCGAAAATCAGGGCGATATAGATAAAGGCCGTGAACATGACGTCGAGTTTG